>DAIDJX010000033.1 GCA_027451165.1 Prolixibacteraceae bacterium
ATGCGGTAGATACGCACTGGCTGATGTTTGTGCCGCTTCCGCTGATTTCCTTCGGAATCGGGGGCTTATTTACCCTGATGATGTCGATGACTGCCGATGTCTGCGACTACGATGAGCTGAAAAACGGAATGCCCAGGAAGGAAGCCACATTTGGCGCCATCTACTGGTGGATGGTCAAACTCGGGACTTCCCTTGCCGTGCTGTTTGGCGGAATTGTGCTCAGCGGAGTGGGTTTTGACCCTGCCCTTCCCACGCAAACAGCGGAAACCCTGACCAAACTTCGTCTTGCCGACATCATCATTCCGGCTGTAACCGGGCTGCTGGCGATCTGGATCATGTGGAATTACGACATTACCGAAAAAAAGGCGAAAGAAATCCGGAAAGAGTTGGTTGAACGCCGCGGTGAATTATGATCAACAGGCATAGACAGTTTAACAATTAAAAACATAGGTATGTCAATCAGGGAAGGAAAATTGATGGCTTTGACCGGACTGGATTTTACCAACAAAACCAGTAATGATCTGCAGGACTTATTCCGGGAAATTCTGGAAGAGGGTATGCATGGATTGTGCTTCAGCCTGTATGAGGAAGGACAGAAACCGGGTGATATCATTACGGAAGAACAGGTACGCAGAAGAATGAAAATCATCCGGCCCCATACCCAATGGGTCAGATCGTTCTCTTCCACGGAAGGAAATGAGCTGGTACCCATGATTGCCAAAGAATACGGGTTAAAAACCCTTGTCGGGGCCTGGCTGGGGAAAGATCCGGAAGTGAACAAGCGTGAGGTAAATGGCCTCATCCAACTGGCCCAGGAAGGATATGTCGATATTGCCGCGGTAGGAAATGAAGTCATGTACCGGGAAGATTTGACGGAAGACGAGTTGCTGGATTATATTTCACATGCAAAAGCCCTGATCCCGGAGGGAATTCCTGTTGGCTATGTGGATGCTTATTATGAGTTTCGCGACCGGCCCCGGATATCGGAAATGGTCGATGTTATTCTGGCTAATTGTTATCCGTTCTGGGAAGGTTGTGCATTTGATTATTCCCTGTTGTACATGAAAAACATGTACCAACAGGCACAGAATGCCGGTAAGGGGAAAAAGGTGATCATTACCGAGACAGGGTGGCCAAGCCGTGGTAAAAGTCTCCGCGACGCGCATGCTTCAGAAGAAAACGCCCGGAACTATTTCATCAACACCCAGTTGTGGTCAACATCCGAAAACATCGACATCTTCTATTTCTCATCGTTTGACGAATCCTGGAAAGTAGGGCCGGAAGGAGATGTGGGTGCACACTGGGGATTATGGGATAAAAATGAAAATCTGAAGTTTTAACTCAGGGATGGCAAAAACGATCCGTCTGACCAGCAAATGATATGATTAACTGATGAAACACAGGCAAACAACATATTTCGGACAGGAGAATGCCATATGCTATTCGGGATTCAGGGAAGGCCAGCAACCAGGAGGAATTACTCCTGATTATGAAGAAATAAAGGAAGACCTGTTGATCCTTCATCCCCACTGGAAAACCTTGCGTTTGTACGATTGTGATGAACATGCCCTGACGGTATTGGATGTGATCCGGAGAGAGAAACTGGGATTCAAAGTCATGTTGGGCGCCTATATCCTGGCTGAAATGAACAATTTCGGATGCCCATGGGGAGGAGTATTCCCGGAAGAAGTTTTAAAAGAAAACAAAATCAAAAACATCAACCGGATAGAAAAGCTGATCGGTATTGCCAATCAATACCCTGACATCATTTTTGCACTTTCGGCCGGCAATGAAAATTGTGTGGACTGGTCGGGACAATATGTTCCGGTATCCAGTGTGATCAGATATGTCGGGATGTTAAAGGAAGGCACCACACAACCGGTCACTTTCTGTGAAAATTATGTTCCATGGCTTTCCAAACTGAAGAATCTGGCCAAACTGGTCGATTTTATTTCCATTCATACCTATCCGGTATGGGAATACAAAAACATTCACGAATCGCTGGATTACACCATAGAGAACTATCGGTCGGTGTCCCGGACCTATCCCGGCAAACAGGTTGTCATTTCCGAGGCCGGCTGGGCCACTCAGTCAAATGGAAGAGGTATTAGTCCTGACAATGTGAGTGAAGAAAACCAGGATATCTATGTCAGTGACCTGATGACCTGGAGCAGAAAGGAGAATATCCTGGTATTTGTTTTTGAAGCCTTTGACGAACCCTGGAAAGGTTCACCCGAACCGCTCGAACCGGAAAAACACTGGGGGTTATATCATGTGGACAGGACACCCAAACGGGTGATGAAGCAGAACCACCTGTCTTTTATTTTATAATAACGAATTGAATATCAAAACATTATATCTTGAATTATGTCTAATCAAATAAAATGCAGTACTATGAAAAAATATCTGTTGGTATTGATTCTTTTTCTGTTTGGCACGATCCCGGTATTTGCCCAGGCTGATAAAATCTCGGTCGTGAAAAATGATAAAGGGGCTAAACTGGTTGTCAACGGGAACGACTTTATGATCAATGGTATGAATTGGGATTACTTTCCGATTGGAACCAGTTTCAACTACAGCTTATGGAAACAACCTGATGAGGTGATTAAAGCAGCCCTGGATTCAGAAATGTCCATGTTAAAAAACATGGGCGTGAATACCATAAGGCAATATGTTGGTGTTCAGCCTAAATGGATCAGGTACATCTGGGAGAAATATGGCATTTACACCGTTATAAATCATTCATTCGGACGCTACGGTCTAACCCTGAACGGCTTATGGGTGGCAAACACGGAATATTCCGATCCGCGGACACGGGAGCTGCTGTTGAAAGAAGCAAGGGCATTGGCTGAGGAATATAAAAACACTCCGGGGGTATTGATGTACCTTCTCGGAAATGAAAACAATTACGGTTTGTTTTGGGAAGGTGCTGAAACCGAGAATATTCCGATGGAAGACAGAAAATCTACCATTCGTGCCCATCATTTGTACAAACTGTTCAATGATGCCGTGGTGGAAATGAAAAAAGCCGACCTTTCCCATCCTGTGGCCATCTGTAACGGGGACCTTCTTTTTCTCGACCTTATCGCACAGGAATGCAAAGATGTGGATGTGCTGGGGGTGAATGTATACCGGGGAATCTCTTTTCTCGACCTGTTCAGTAAAGCAAAGGGTGCCATTGACAAACCGGTCATGTTAACCGAATTCGGAGCGGATGCCTTTAATGCGCTATACAACGTTGAAGACCAGCAATCTCAGGCTGTGTATGACCTGGCCAACTGGAGGGAGATCTATGAGAATGCAGCCGGATTGGGAAAAGCGGGCAATTCCGTTGGGGGTTTCACTTTTCAGTTCAGTGACGGATGGTGGAAGTATAAGCAAACTGAGGATCTGGACGTGCACAATACAAACGCATCCTGGGAGAACGGGGGTTACCAGTTCGACCTTAAACATGGTGAAAACAACATGAATGAAGAGTGGTTTGGGATTTGTGCCAAAGGGGAGACCAACGAACGGGGGTTGTATCAGTTATATCCGAGAGCAGCCTATTATGCGTTAAAAGAGGCTCATGCGTTCAATCCCTATGCAGCAGGGTCCACCCCGGAATCGCTTCTTCAGCATTTTTCAAAGATTTTGGTTACAGATGCCATGCTTCGGGCAAGGGGCGATAATGCATCGCTGATCAGCGAACAAACAAAAAAAGTTACTGTCGGACTGAGGGGCGAGCTGACCACCTTCAGTACCGGAGGGCAGCTTCTGGCCACGCCGGCCCAAAGAACTCAGGAATATAGCGGTTACCCAAACCGTCTGGGAACGGATCATATGGAATCTTTCTATGTGAATGTGGAGGCCAGGCCTGCAGAAAACCTGAAAGCCAGTGTATCGGTAAATGTACTGGGTAATGTCGCTGAAAATCCCATTGATGAAGTATTTTATGAAAACAGGGGACTCTCGAAAACGATTACCGCCAATGATGGCACGCTGATCAACCTCTCTCCGATGGAACGGGTTAAGCTGTACCGCGCAAATTTCAGCTGGGACAGCAGATGGTTCAACCTCAGCAGTTTTTATCGCACCGGGCATTACCACTGGGGTTATGAAGGCGATTTCTTTGGTTTGTACCGGGAAGCGAATTATGGTCCCAACATCGACATTTACAACGGTGAAGCGCCCCTGGGATTTGAAATGGGGGGTAAAAAAGCCCTCAGTGGTTTGAAAGTTGCCATGGGACCCCAGTTATGGTGGGGAGCAAATCCGGCCGTACTGGTAAAATACAGTCACAAACTGGGTGGTTTTGACCTGACCGGCATTTTCCAGGAAGACCTGGATAAATTGCAGTCCACTGTCAGTTCATATGCACTGCCCACACCAAAAACCCGGAAAGCTACCTTGTACGTAAAACGGAAACTGGGACCACTGGGAGTGGAACTGGGCGGAATATGGTCGGGTCAGCCGCGGGTAGGGGAGACTTTCCAGATGTATGAGGATGGGAAAGTATACCAGGACCAGATCTATTCAAAAGATACCTGGGGGGGTAAAGCCAAAATGACCCTGATGGCAGGTCCTGTTAACTGGTATGTCCAGGGGGCTGCCATGGGCCTGGTCGCAGAAGCAGGGCCTGATTATACCAAGACATTTACCGGCTGGCGGCTGAAGGATTCCGGCAGTGGAAATCAGCTGAATTTCTTAACGGGATTTGCCATCAGTATGGGTAATTTACAGATAGCTCCCAACTTTCTGTGGCAAAAACCCATCGTCGGGCCTGTCCCCGGAAACGCACCTGCACCGGGAAGGCCAAGGAACATCCTTGAAGATCCGTTTGTGGTCAGGGCAAACCGGGAAACCGTGGGAGGCGAACTGATGATCACCTGGGATCCGACGCCGGCTACCTGGATGTACGACTGGAACAACGAAGAGGTGGAAGATGCGCCATTTGCCGTCAGCGCCGATTTTGTTTACCGTCACCTTCCGACCACCATGGATGCCACCCTGGGCTTCATGGCCAACCGTAAAATGTTTGTTTTCAGCGGAGCCCCTTCTGCCCACGATCTGTGGGAAATCAATACCCGTATCGTATCCAGGTTAACCAGTAACTTTGGCTTAACTGCCAACTTACTGATGGGTAACGCCCAGGCCAACGGAACCGATGAGCGCATCATTCAAAGGTACAGCGGGGATTTGAGCATGCTATATAAAAAAATGAAACTGACATCATTTGTAAAAGTGAACGATTGGGGTCCTTATGATTATCACCGGGACTACAACCTGACCTATCCGCTGCAACTGATGGCTGATCTTTCCACTTCGTTCGGAAAACCGGGATGGTTCAGTCTGCCTTCCACGCGGATCGGATTACGTTGCTCCTGGCGTTCCCTTGACCAATATTCCCCGCGGTACAACCCGGCCTCCGCACTGAACAGTACGGGCCAATGGGTACCTGATCCAACGGCACCCGGGTATGGAAATGGGAATGAATGGGAAATCAGAACATATATTCACTTTAACATAGGTAAATAAACACGAAAAATTCTGACACCATGAAAGAAAGAAAATACATATACTCAGCCACGGTCCTGATTGCCTTGTTATTGGTCGCTGCGGGCTGTGAAAGAAATGTGGATGAACTGGAACCGGCAACCTATCCGGTAACCCCTGAAGTATTCATCGACGGATTCAGTTCAGGATTGTATTATTCAGCATACGGCACTTCGAAAGTAACCGCATTCAGTGTAGATAATGAAGTAAAATATAAAGGAACATCATCCATGAAGTTTGAAGTTCCCGATGCGGATGACCCCAATGGTTCCTATGTGGGAGGAGTTTTCGGGACAAACCCCGGACGGGATTTGTCCGGATACAATGTGCTTACCTTCTGGGCAAAAGCATCTCAGCCGGCAACACTGAACGAAGTCGGGTTCGGGAATGACATGGGAGAATCGAAGTATCAGGTCACACTTTCCAACGTTGCACTTAACTCAAACTGGATGAAGTTTTATGTTCCTTTTCCGGATCCTTCCGTGCTGAAACAGGAAAGAGGCATGTTTTTCTACGGGGCATCACCCAAGGATGGAAAGGGATATACCTTCTGGATTGATGAAGTACAATTTGAAAAACTGGGAACCATTGCACATCCCACTGCCGGTATCTTTAACGGGCAGGAAGTGGTTAAAGACAAAGCCGAATCCGGGGAGACATTCCCCATCGCAGATTTGTATGCATCATTTAATCTGCCTACCGGCATCGATCAGAAAGTTGGTCTGTCCAAATCATATTTCACGTTCACTTCCTCAAATCCATCCGTAGCTACTGTAAATGATTCTGCTGTTTCCAGGGTAGTAAGCAGCGGTTCGGCTGTTATCACCGCCAAAGTCGGGAACATATCCGCATCCGGTTCATTGAAAATCAATTCAATCGGGCAACCCGTCGGACCTGCCGAACCTGCCAGGACGCCAACTGTTGACAGTAAAAATGTGATCTCCTTGTACAGCAACGCCTATACCAATGTTCCGGTGGATACCTGGAATACGCACTGGCAGTATTCAACGGCAGAAAACCAATTTATTAAGATTCAGCAAAATGATGTGATCCGTTACCGGAATCTGAACTTTGTGGGTATTGAGTTTTCATCACAACCTGTCAATGCCGGTTCGATGACTTATTTCCATATGGATATCTGGACGCCGGATGTTACAACCAGTAAAGTATTTAAAATTATGCTGGTAGATTTCGGAGCCAACGGGGTTTACGGGGGTAATGATGATTCCAGTCACGAGTATTCCGTCACCAGTCCGGAATTGTCCACCCAGAAATGGATCAGCCTGGATATTCCGTTGTCCAGATTCACAGGACTAACAGGCAAATCTCATCTGGGGCAAATGGTTCTGTCAGGCGATTTGCCTAACGTCTATGTAGATAATGTCTATTTCTATAATTTCGGAACAACACCAACTGCAGCAGCCCCTGTTCCAACGACCAGCGCGGCAAACGTGATCTCGGTGTTCAGTGATGCCTATACCAATGCGACAGGAACGGATTTTAATCCGAATTGGGGGCAGGCTACCCTTGTTACGCAAGTTCCAGTCGCCGGGAATAATACCCTTAAATTGGCCGGACTGAATTACCAGGGAATCCAGTTGGGCAGCAATCTGAACGTATCCGGGATGGGTTTTCTGCATCTCGATGTCTGGTCTGCCACTTCCACTTTGCTGAACATTTTCCTGATCAGTCCCGGGCCGGTTGAAAAACCTTACAGCATACCGGTTCCTACTGCAGGTTGGACCAGCATGGATATTCCATTATCCGCTTTCTCCCCGGTGGATTTGGCAAATGTCTTCCAGTTTAAATTTGACGGAAACGGAGATATTTTTATGGACAATATCTATTTCTACAGAACCGGAGGAGCTCCTTTGACTGAACCGGATGCTGCAGCTCCTGCTCCCACCGCCAGTCAGGCAAACGTTATTTCCGTATTCAGCGATGCCTATACCAACATTTCAGGAACAGATATGAATCCCAACTGGGGTCAGAGTACCGTTGTTTCGCAGGTTCCAATCGCCGGAAACAATACCCTGAAATATACCGGATTGAATTATCAGGGAATCCAGTTGGGCAGCAATCAGAATGTTTCAGGAATGGGGTATCTGCATCTCGATATCTGGTCTGCCAATTCAACATCACTGAATGTTTCCGTGATCAGCCCGGGACCTGCCGAAAAAGCATACAAAATTACCGTTCCTACGACAGGTTGGACAAGCCTGAACATTCCCTTATCTTCTTTTTCAGGTGTGGATTTAACTAACGTAATGCAATTAAAATTTGATGGAAACGGGAATATCTGGATCGATAATATTTATTTCTATAAGTCACAGTCAGGTGGAGCATATTCACTGAGTAATCCGATTGATTTTGAATCATCCGGGTTTGGAGCAGGCTGGACCTGGAATGTGTTTGAGAATGCTGCAGGTCCGGCACTGGAGTTTGTCGCAAATCCGGATAAAACCGGTGCGAATACATCTGCAACCGTGGCCAGATTCAAAGTACTTGCGACAGGTCAGCCTTGGGCTGGTTGTGAAGTAAAGCATGGTGCCATGGGTACATTTAAATTAGATGCCAGCAATTGCATCGTCAGGATTATGGTGTATAAAACGGTCAAAAGTGATGTGGGAATAAAATTTGCAAAATCTGATGGCTGGTCTATGGGAGAAATTAAGGTTGCAAACACAGTCATAAATGCATGGCAGGAACTTACATTCAACTTTACTGCCCAGGTGCAGGATGGATATGACCAGATCGTAATATTCCCTGATTTCAATGCAAGGACATCTGATAATGTGGTATATTTTGATAACATAACTTTCGGCAAGTAAAGAGAAGCAGTATCAGCAGCACATTTAAATTGATTCAATAATAAATACAGTTATGAAAAGGAATAACATATTCATAATACCGGCAGCCATATGTTCATTATTGCTTTTAATCCTGACCGCATGTGAGCAGGAAAATGTTCAGAAACTCGAGCAACGGAACTGGCAATTGGTCTGGAGCGACGATTTCAATGGTTCAGCCGGACTTTTGCCCGATGCGGCAAAATGGAAATTTGACATCGGCGTTGGACCCAACAACGACGGATGGGGAAATGCAGAACTGCAGTATTATACCAACCGGACTTCCAATGTCGCATTGGATGGTAACGGAAATTTAGTAATCACCGCAAAAAAAGAAACTTACGCCGGTTCGGCATTTACTTCTGCCCGGATCAATACTTCCGGAAAATTTGAACAGGCATACGGTCGTATTGAAGCGCGCATCAAAACGCCATGGGGTCCGGGTATCTGGCCTGCCCTCTGGATGCTTGGCTCCGATGTGAAAAGTGTGGGATGGCCTGAATGTGGGGAAATTGATATCATGGAACTCCGGGGACAGAAACCCAACATTATCAACGGAACTGTCCATGGACCCGGATATTCGGGAGGTGCATCCATTACCAAGAGTTTTGCGTTTGAAAACGACCGGTTTGATGTCGACTTTCATCTGTTTGCTGTGGAATGGGGTGTAGATTACGTGGATTTCTTTGTGGACAACACACTCTATCAAAGGATTACTCCGGAAAAATTAAAGGGAGAATGGGTTTTTGACCATCCTTTCTTCATTATCCTGAATGTCGCTGTGGGGGGAAATTACCTGGGCTTTCCGACAAGCCAGACTCCTTTTCCCCAGAGCATGTACATCGATTATGTGAAAGTTTATCAGGAAGCCGGAGAGTGATGTGCTTTTCAGCAAGAATGTGCTTGTTTCAAATCATGGTTGTGGAACGCTTTTTGCTTCATGACGGTTATCTAAAAAACAATTCGCCATGAAACGCCTGGTTCCGATACTGATGATGACACTCTGGACAGGCTCCTTATTGCTGCTGCCCGGAACCTCCAAAGCCTTTTTCGGCTTTCATCCCGACTCCATCCGGCTGAGCTTCAATGATCAGCAGCTCCGTCTGCCGGGGGAATCCTTCCAGATAGGGGTAACTGCCTTTCACAAAAACGGTAAGATCAGAAATACCAATGGCTTCCTGGGGGGATCTGTCTTCTGGTGGAGGTATAAAGTCGAAGTCACCGGCGGCAATTTTTCTTCCGGAAGAGTAGAGGTGAACAAACAATTGATACCTTCAAAGGGTAAATACATCAATATTAAGGTCTATCTCAGGAGACATCCCGAATTCGTACAGGAATTGCTTCTCCCGCTGAATTACGAAACGGATGTAAAATTCCGTGCCACCAACGAATTTGACAAGTCGCCCGGCAGCCGGGTGAAAGGTGAAGTGATTGCCCGTTTCGACAACGGTATGACACGGATTTATGACAACCTGAATGGCCGGGAAGCTTCCGATGGATACGAATTTCTGGCAGAAGGAGGGACCTGGGAACGCGGACAATTTACCATTGAACCTGATTTTACCCGGATTGTTGACCACCACAGCAATCTGATTGTCCATTCTTTACGGAACCGTATGGTTGCCGATACTTTTTCAGTGTTGATGGATTATAAGCACGATTACCAACTCTCCTTCTCCGGAATGCCGGGTTCAAACGGCTTTTCAGGCAGGGATGGCAGCCACGGCATTTT
This sequence comes from Prolixibacteraceae bacterium, assembly GCA_027451165.1. Classification (GTDB taxonomy): domain Bacteria; phylum Bacteroidota; class Bacteroidia; order Bacteroidales; family Prolixibacteraceae; genus UBA1413. The sequence continues at coordinate 10,117 of DAIDJX010000033.1, forward strand.
TGGTAATCCCGGCGAAGATGGGTATCCCGGACAGGATGGGGAATTCGGGGAGGACGGACCGGATGTAGGCGTGTGGACTGATCTCTACCGGGATTCCCTCCTTGGTTTTGATTTACTGTATGTTTATGCGGAGAACTTCCGGACGGGACAGGAATTCCGTTACCTGATCAATCCCGATGGCGGCAGCCTGACGGTTGTTTCCCGCGGGGGTGATGGTGGTCATGGTGGTTCCGGAGGTTCCGGAGGTTCCGGCGGTGACGGACGGGAAGGGAAGAAATGGGTGGAAACACACAAGGAAAAGAAAATCGTTCAGAAGCCGGTCATCCGGAAAGTGATCAAAAAGGAATTGAGAAAAACCACCAATGCGGAAGGGAAAGAGGTGGAGGTGGAAGTGGAGGTTGAGGTGGAAGAAACCGTGATGGAAAATGTTGAGATTGAGGTTGAGGTTCAGGTGGAGAAGCAGGGACCCGGGGAAGATGGCGGTCACGGTGGCTGGGGTGGTCCGGGTGGACTTGGAGGCCCTGGTGGATGGGGAGGAAACATTGAATTGTACTTCACCGTTGATGCCAGCCCCTGGCAAAATCTGATTGTGGCCAAAAGTTCCGGAGGATCCGGAGGTATGCACGGTTCAGGTGGCAGGGGTGGTCACGGGGGTCAGGGCGGCCAGGGAAATCCGGATGGCCGGCACGGATATCGCGGTCAGGAAGGTCCCTCTGCGATCGGAATGGCGGAAAACGGGTTTCCCGGGAAAATCACTTCGGATAGCACTGAGGAGTTCTTCTTTTACCGGCAGGTAGTGCAGGAAACAGATAAATAGATTTTCCGTATATTTCCCACACTTTATGCTTACCCAATGAGGATAGATTCCGTTGTCCATCTCCTTAAGAAAATATCTGCTGACCTGAAATCCGGTCAATCTTTCGAAAATGTAATTCAAAGAGAAAACCTTCTGTCTCATTATCATCCGGAAGCCGCAATACGCCAGGATGTGATCATTCTGGCGGGGAAGGGTGGCAGGCTCAGTCTGAAAGAAAAAGAAGATTGGTTGCCCTTTGTGCATCAAATGTTATCGGGATTTGAAGGCACGGTGATTTCCGGAGGAACCGACAGCGGAATTCCCGGATTAGCGGGTGAAAATGCTTTAAACATTGTTTTTCAGGAAAAGAAAGCATTTAATCTGATCGGCTATCTTCCTGAAAAACTTCCCGGTGGTATGCGCCATTCTGCCGGGTATGACCAATACATTACCTCAAAGGAAAATGATTTTTCACTGGAAGATGTTCTGAATTACTGGGTCGACATTCTTTTTCGCGGGATATCCCCGGAGAAGGTTCAGCTGGCCGGGATCAGTGGTGGCTCCCTTGCTTTTTCCGAATACCGGCTGGCCCTGGAATTGGGGGCAAAAGTGACTTTACTGATGGATTCCGGGAGGTCAGTGAAGAAAATCGGGGAAGATCCTTATTTGAGCACGCTGCACAATCTGAACCTTTTTAAGCCACCAAGGCACTAAGGCACAAAGATACTCAAAGATTTTGCGGTCAAGATTCTAAAATTTGTGTTAACTTCGTGTCTTTGAGCCTTCGTGGCTAAATAACAATTGTCCGGGATGGACTTTACCGGCGCTTTTCCTGAAATATCCGTGGTGGACCGGCCACAAACATTTTGGTTAATCAAAAAAATGAACCTTTAACCCATGTACTGCCTCGAAACAACCCTCAGGAGATCGCTCCTCATCTTCCTGGCCATTATTGAACTGGTCGTTTCCGGTTTTGCACAGGATGTTCCCTATACAGGCGGATTCCTTCCTGCTCCTCTGTTAACTTTCGGACCGGGTACCACCAGTGAAGGCGGGGGGGCCGGAGCTGTCGGTGGAATTGCCTTTGATGAAAAAGCCAAACTCCATCCTGCTTTACAAATCAATTCCCTGACCATTGGATATGATGGGTTGAAGCCTGATGGGAGCCGGTTGCAGCTGACCATTAACGGGAACAAATGTCAATATACCCTTTACGATTGGCAACTGATTCCACTGGTCCGTTATGCCGACTCTCCATACACCGCCTGTTTTACCTATTTCGGAAAACTGGTGGATAAAAACCTGGAAAATCTGATCCTGAATAACGAGGGTCACATCATGAATTATCACCCTGATCTTTTCAACACCCTTCTGGGTTGGCGGCTGGCCTATATGGATCTGATGGTTATGTATGAATTTACCACTGATTTGCCCAGGGTAAACGGAATCCGGATCCTTGGAGCCGGGGAAACAGCGCCGGATATAACTGCCAATACCAACGGACAGGCCCGGTTTATCAACCAGCTGTATACCATTGAATCGGACCTCGGGTACACCTTCCGCTCTTACGTCATTACCGATTATTCCAGGGAAATTCAGATCAGCCTGAAAAACGACACCCTGAACCTGAGCGGTTACCCCTTGTTCCGGTGCTGGCATTTCAGGCAGGATACCAAAGGCTTTAACTCGAAGTCGGTCAGCGACAGCATCGTCAACCGGTATCAAACCATCCTGAACAACGAACTGGCCAAAAATCCCTCTTTCTACCAGCGGGGCTTATATATTGACTCCCTGATCACACTGTCGGTCAAATACAAAAAAGAATACCCGGTTTACAGCGGAGGCACTTTTGTGGATTTGGTTTCCATTGAAACTGCTTCAGAAAAGAGAATTTTTCTGGAAAGATATGCCACAGAATCGCTGAAGAAAATGCTGTTCGAAACAGCAGCCCTGATGGAGGCATACCGAATTATTTTCCTGCCTGAATACAGCAACCGCATGTCGCAAAATCCCGAATTGCTGAAAGCATGTAATCCGGCCATCTGGAATGCTACAGTTCTTACGATGCGGACTGCGGCATTATTCCGGTATCTGAAGGTTAATTATCCTGCGGAATGGCAGACTTTGGTGACCCAGGTAAAGGATAAATACCCGGAACCTGCGGTCCGGACTCCAACAGTCCTGTATAAATCGGGGAATACGGTCATTGAGAATGCCATTAGAACCGGTATCCCCGCCCTTCCGGAGAAAGCAAAGGAAATACTGGTCTATCCGAACCCGGTAAAGGATATACTGTTTATTGATAACATCAGCCAGAACAGCTTAATTTCAATCTTCTCTTCCGACGGGAAAGTGCTTATCCGGGAAATCGCTTCCGGGGTCCGGCACCGCATCAACCTGAAAGGATGGAAACCAGGCATCTATCTGCTCCGAATTGACGATCGTGGAAACGATACAATCACGAAAAGCATAATAAAATCCTATTAATCCCCAAAATCCTTAAATCCCGGTATGACTTTCTTCATCAGTTTTTCCACCCGGAACAGGCCGGTAGTCCGTGAGATCATGGCCGGTTTACGTTCCCGGAATATTGCATTTTGGGATTATTCCGACGAAGAATGGTCGATTGATATGACTGCCATGATTTTAAGCCGTCTCAAAGAAGAGATTGACCGGTGTGATTATTTTGTGGCGGTGGTCAGTAAGGAGAGTCTGGATCCAGACATTGGTCATTTTACCCGGCTGGAGGTGGCATATGCGCTTCAGGAGAAAAAACTGCATCTGGAAAACAGGGTGCTGACGATTGAATTGGAAGGGATCAAATCTTCAGATTACGCCGGACCATACCTTCCCCTGAAGGATTTTATGCATTATGAGCTGATCTGGAATGAGGACAAGGGGAAAAGCATCCTTTCCTTTATCGGGTTGATGAAGCGTATTTGCCGGTCGGTGGGCGTAGATTACCTTCCCCGGATTTCTCCCCATCACCGGATGCCCTTCTGGGAGCGTTTCAGGGAGGAGATCAGGAGATATGACCACCGGATGGTATCGCACATCGAGCTGATGGGTAACCTTGGAGAGTTCAATGAATTCTTTAAGCTGAAGCTTTTTCCGGAAGCCCTGAAATCAATCAGCCATTTTATTTTCACCTGCGAATACACCCTCCCGGAGTATCGGTTGCTCTATCCCTGGATCGTGAAGGGGGTGACGGAACAGTTTCTGGGGAAACACAGGGAAGCGATTGAATCTTTCAGGAAAGCGCTGGAAACGGAGACGGACAATCCCGATGCGCTGGCCGGACTGGGACAGGCTTTCCGGATAACCGGCGATTACCCTTCATCTGTAAGCTGTTACGAAAAAGCCTGGCAGGCAGCGAATGGTATCCGAAAGGTAAACATGATGCTCAATATTATCTTCTCGAAAGTTTCGGGTAATGTGTTGCCTGCTCCGGAAGAGAGGTCTTTTATCATGGGACTGGATGTGGAGCAAACAGTGGCTGCCGATATTGCGGAATTGGAACAACGTGGACTCTTATCTGATTTTTCTGATGATCCTCAGGAAGCAGTCAGGGACAGGGAAAAGGTGATTTCGGAACGTTCGGCCGAAGAAAGGAGTCTGATTCTGGCCGCCAAAGCGCTGACCTGTTATTGTGAAGCGGTAACCCTTTACAGGGTATTGCCGGCAGACCGGTACAGGGAATTGTTGCTTAAGGCCTATCATATTTTTAAAACTGAATTTCCGGAAAATGCCATTTCCAACACCGGGATGGTTTATTACTATTACCTTACGGCGAGGTATTTAAACCTGTCCGGCGAGGCGGAAAGAATCCTGAGCGATGCCATTGCCCGGTCTGAGGAGGACAACGCTTTAAACCGCCGGGAGCTGATTCAGTTTCTGGCTGAACATCATCTGGTGACGGGAGCATACAGCAGAAGCGCCGGATTGTATGAAAAGGAGTTATCCGGTCATTTTTCCGATCTGAGGGTAGCGGTATATTATGCCCTGGCCCTGTACAAATCGGGGAATCCCAAATACCGGGAGGTTTGCCGGAAAGTTCTGGAAACCTTACCCTCCGGCTATCCTGGTTATTACTGGTCGGGCTTTGCCCATTACCTGCTGGGGGAAGTCACCTATGCACAGCACGATTACGGGCGTTCGAACCAGTTTGGGGAGTATTATGAGCGATTGGTATAAGACAATACTTTTCAGAGAGTGGCTGAATACATCGGTCTATTGTTGGATTCTCAGAGCGCCTTTGCGGAACATGTCGATGATCGCACGGATATTTGCCCTGTCCTTTTCTTTGGTTGATTCTGCCAGATCTTCATATTCAACGATATCCGGATGCAATTTTTTCTCATTGTTCCGGGGCGAACCATATTGCCATCCGTTCAAAACTCTCCAGACCATCCAGCGGTAATGCTCAAATTTTGCCAGTTCTTCTGCCAGTTCCTCCAGCTGTGCAATGATGCCGTTATGAGTCATTTTTCTTTGATGGACAGGAACTTCTTCAATCCCATAACCCAATAAGCCCAGTTTTGCCCAGGTGTGATCAGCGGCTTCCCGGTTGCTTTGCCTGTCATCTTCCGACAGTTCTTCCCAGGTTTTTCCGGCAGCCGGAGGCAGGTTGTTTTTTCGCTGGTCCTTTGCTTCAACTTCCAGGTAGGCATTGTGGAACGCTTCAGCCATTTCGTCCAGGCTTTGGTTTAACAATACATTGGCGTTGAAAACCTCCTTGTCAGATGCAAAGAATACAATTTTGGGGGAGCCACCTGCTGGTTGTAATTTCTCAAGAAGTCCGTAAAGCCGTTCCGGACGGGCGATTCTTATGAAAACATGGTCAATTCCCGGGGAAGATGTACGGGAAATATCCAGAAGGGTATCCAGAGCGGACATGGTAACCGATTCATTTTCAAGGCAGAGAACCAGGGAGGTTATGGCTTCTGCATCAATGGGGCTGATAAAATCAAGGTTGATAAACGATTTATCCCTGGTGGATAAATTATAAACCTTACAATCGCATTGGAGGGAAAAATCGGGATAACTTCTGGAAAACTGTCTGAAGCATTCATCTCCTTCCGGATCGACAATGGAAATTCGCAATTTTTTGACTTTCCAGGTTTTTTCCAGGTTATTTTCACCTAGTGAATAGAGTTGCTGCGCCATTTTGACGAATTTCAGTGCCACATTTTGTCCAAAAGAACCAAAACCAACAATGATCAGGTGAACGGGTAAAGCATTTGGTTTAACCAGTATGGGTGGGTATGGAAATTTTCTGGCCATTAACCTCGCCATCAGTTCGTAATAGTTAAACAGATTTCCTCTCAGTCTTGGATTGGAAAAACCGCCCTGGGTTGTAAAAACATGGTGGAGACCCGACTGGAGATGGATATCGGAAATATGGGCATATGCTTCAACTGGCTTCATCGTTTGGGAGCGTTTTTCACACAAACGGGCTGCAGCTATCAGTGTTTCTATATTTGCACGGTCATTTTCATGAAGGGTGATGATGTATTTTGCACGGCTGACCAGTGCTCTTTTAAGCAAATGATCTTCTGCAGAATCCCCCCTCAGGTAAACTACCTTGTCAGGTAAATTCAAGCCCTCTGGCGGACAGGAACCGATCATGATTACTTTTTGTTTTGAATTTCGCAGATCACGGACAAGCGCCAATGACCGGGAGCATTCTCCGCAGACAACATAATGATTTTGCCAGAATAACCTGATCCACCAAAGCCTGAGGCGTTCTTCAAAAAACAAACCGATCAAAGCCGGGAATAAGGACAATGCCCACAGGCCAGCACCAAAACGGGCGATTTCAAGCCAACAGGGAATGGAGTGATCTATTCCCTCTGATTCAGCTATGCCAGGGAAGGGATGATAGTGCAGGTGGAACAACTGGAGGGATTTGAACAGGGATTCTGAAACTGGATTTTCAAGCAGCATATGGCCGATAAACCCAAAGATGAAAAACAAAATCCAGGTAGTTACCAGGATACAAACCAGTAATCTGGAATGATGTCTGTCTGAAGTCATCGGTCTCATAGGTTTTTCAGGATAAATTCATGTAAATTTAGGAAGAAATCCAGAACATGTTTACCCGTTTATTCCGTTTCCTGATATTAAATCTGCTTAACCTTGAATTCCAAAATCCACTTGATCCGAAAATAGATTTTATCTTTAAGCCTGCCCGAATGAACCCGGCAGTCGTTCGGGGGGGATTATTCTGCATCAAATCTTTGCGGCCTGTGAGTGAAACCGATAAAATAAGAAACCTGGTGCTGGCTCCTTACATCATGAAAGCAACAGCCCTGATCGGCAAGCAGCGGAATGTCGGCGGCAACCAGTTCCGCCATGCCTTTGCCACCCTGGCCATTCTGATTGATTATCACTATATGGATCCCGTGCTGCTGAAGGCCTCGGTGATCCATGACCTGATCGAGGATGTGAAGTGCACATCCTACGACGAGATCAGGGCTATTGATGACGACGGTCCGAAGGTACTCGAACTGGTGCTGTAGGTGACCCGGAAAAAGCCCGAATC
>DAIDJX010000034.1 GCA_027451165.1 Prolixibacteraceae bacterium
GCCGGGCTGGCAGCCTCTATTTTTCACTTCCGCGAAATTGATATCCGCGACCTGAAATCTTTTCTCCTGAATAAAGGAATTGTGGTCAGGTGAGCTGACTTATTCTGATCACATAACAGATGATTCACATGAAAAAAGCCTTTGTGAATGGATTACTATCCGGCGCCAGTATCCTGAATTTTTCAACCATGGTTTTATTGTTTTTGACTGCTTCAGGGGTTGTTTCCGGGGAAGTGTTGAGGGAGCGTATTTCCATCAACGAAGGCTGGCGTTTTTATAAATATCCCTCAGGAATGCTGACTGACCGGCTGATCTATGATGTCAGACCGGAAGTTACCGACCGGAACGACAGTAAAGCCGCGGATTCCAAACCTACGGAGGCGCTGAAGCAGGAAGCTTCAGCCGGGGTATTGAAACCCTGGATTTTGCCTTCAGGAAATAAATTCATTAATAACCCCGCTGACCGGCATGTTCGTCCCGAAGGGAACCCGGGAAGTGATTTCCCATTTGTTCAGAATGATTTTGATGATGCTTCCTGGCGAAAAATAAATCTTCCGCACGACTGGGGCGTGGAAGGGCCATTCCTGGCCGGCTGGGAAGCGGAAGTGGGAGGAGGCATGGGACGTCTGGCCAGCCATGGTGTGGCCTGGTACCGGAAAAAGCTGGATATACCCATGTCGGATAAGGGGAAATTCTTTATGCTGGAAATCGATGGCGCCATGTCGTATGCCATGGTTTGGCTCAACGGTCACCTCGTGGGGGGCTGGCCTTACGGATACAATTCGTTCCACCTTGACCTGACTCCCTGGGTGGTTCCCGGAGGCGACAACCAGCTGGCCATCCGGATCGATAATCCGCCCAGCTCTTCCCGCTGGTATCCCGGAGGGGGAATTTACAGGAATGTCTGGCTGACCAAAACCAATTCTGTGCACGTGGGACAATGGGGAACATTTGTGACCGCCAGAACAATTTCCAAAGTCAAAGCAACGATTTCCATGGAAGCCACTATACGCAACGATTCGGAAACCCCTCAGGTGGTGGAGATGCATACCCGGGTTTTCGAATATGGTGCAGATGGTAAGGTGGGAAAAAAGCCGGTGGTTGCGTTTCCGATGCTGAAAGCAAAGATCCCTGCCGGAGAAGAAATCAATATGCCGGGATCAGTGGTTTTGGGCAATCCAAAGCTATGGGGGCCGCCACCCACGCAAAAACCTCATCTCTACCTGGCTGAAACAACGCTCATGGTGGATGGGACACCTGTCGACCGGTATGAAACCCGTTTTGGTATCCGTTCACTGGAGTTCCATCCGGAAAAGGGTTTGTTGGTCAACGGGGAAAAAATCAGGATACGGGGGGTAAACCAGCATCACGACCTGGGGGCCCTCGGAGCTGCCTTCAACACAAGGGCTGCGGAGCGGCAGCTGGAAATTTTACGTGAAATGGGCTGCAATGCCATCCGGATGTCGCATAATCCACCAGCTCCGGAATTGCTGGAACTGACCGACCGGATGGGCTTTCTGGTGGTGAATGAGATTTTTGATGTTTGGGAACGAAAGAAAACACCCCTTGATTTTCACCTGATCTTCCCGGATTGGTATGAAGCGGATACGCGGGCATTTATCCGCCGCGACCGCAACTGCCCATCGGTGATCATGTGGAGTTTCGGAAATGAAGTGGGGGAACAGTACACCAGTCAGGATGGAGCTACTGTCGGGAAAAAACTGGCGGATATTGTCCGTGAAGAAGATCCGACCAGGCCGGTTACTGCCTCTATGAACTATGCAAAGCCGGATATGCCTTTCCCGGGAATCATGGATATCCTCAGCCTCAACTACCAGGGGGAGGGAATCCGGGATGCCCCCGCTTACGCGGGATTGCAGGGCATCCGGACAACCCCGTTGTATCCTGCCTTCCATAAGCAATTTCCGGATAAAATGATTGTCAGCAGTGAAACGGCTTCCACCCTGAGTACCCGGGGAACTTATCTCTTTCCGGTTACCGGTGAAACCAGCGCCCCGACCCGGGATGGGGAAGGTGCAGACCCGGACCGGATGTTTGTGAGTGCCTATGAACTCTATTCTGCGCCCTTTGGAGCCTCACCCGATAAAGTCTTTGCTTCGCAGGACAGGCATCCATACGTGGCCGGGGAGTTTGTCTGGTCGGGCTGGGATTACCTGGGGGAACCAACCCCCTACTATCTTTGCCGCAGCTCCTATTCCGGAGTGATCGACCTGGCCGGTTTTAAAAAGGATCGCTTTTACCTCTACCAGTCGCGCTGGAGGCCTGATTTGCCCATGGCTCATATCCTGCCGCACTGGAACTGGCCGGAAAGAAAAGGACAAATTACCCCGGTACATGTATTTACTTCCGGAGATGAAGCGGAACTCTTTCTTAATGGAAAATCCCTGGGAAGAAAAAAGAAAGGAGAGTTTGAATACCGGTTGAGGTGGGACATTGTCCGCTATGAACCCGGGGAACTGAAGGTGGTGGCGTTCAAATCCGGGAAGAGGTGGGCAGAGCAAAAGATAAAAACAACGGATCAACCTGCACGGTTAAAAGTCACAGCTGACCGCAGGATCATAAAAGCCGACGGGAAAGACCTTTCTTTCATTACCCTTCAGATCACCGATAAAAACGGACAGGTGGTACCCGATGCCGGGCATTTGGTCCGCTTCAGTCTGGAAGGGCCCGGAGAACTGGTGGCCACCGACAATGGCGATCCCTGTGACCTGACCGGGTTCTCCTCCAAAGATCGCAAAGCTTATAACGGGTATCTGCTGGCCATTGTCCGTTCTTCCAGTGTAAAAAACGGAACGATAACCCTATCAGCGCACGCTTCAGGCCTGGCTCCTGCAGAAGTGAAAATTAAATGCAGGTGAAACTATTTCTTACCTTTGCACTTTCTAAATCCATTTCAACAAGATGAAGCCTTTGTCAGAGAATATTTTGCCCGATTTTTCAAAGCTGAATGGACTGGTTCCGGCGGTAATTCAGGATCAGCATACCCTTAAAGTGTTGATGCTGGGTTTCATGAATGAAGAAGCCCTGAAGGTGACGCAGGAGACCGGGCGCGTTACTTTTTACAGCAGAACGAAAAAGAGGTTGTGGACCAAAGGGGAAGAGAGTGGAAATTTTCTGTATGTTGCTGCAATCCTGAGTGATTGCGATAATGACACCCTCCTGATTAAAGTAAATCCGGCCGGACCGGTTTGCCATACCGGAGCTGATACCTGCTGGAACGAGCAAAACCTGGGGAACAACCTGTCCTTTTTATCCCTGCTACAGGATCTGGTGGATGAACGCAAAACTGCTTTGCCGGAAGGTTCCTATACGACCTCCCTGTTTAAAGCAGGAACCCGCAAAATTGCCCAGAAAGTAGGGGAGGAAGCAGTTGAAACCATCATTGGCGCCATGGCAGATGACGATGACAACTTTATCTATGAAGGAGCCGATTTGTTGTATCACCTGATTGTCCTCCTTTCCCATAAAGGATTCCGGATTGAAGACCTGGCAAAGGAATTGGAGAAGAGACACAAATAGTATTGTAAAACATATTTGCATAACATAAAGGTTTTAGGCTTTGCAACATATTTTTTTCTGCTGTGCCTAAGCTTTTTATTGAGACATTTACGGTAGTTTTAAATCTAAACTTTCCGGAAATGGAACCAAGGAATTTATGTCCGTCGACAACAGCCACCGTTTTTGCTTGTCATGCTATTGCCAATGCTTTTTCGGAGAATATTTATGAACTTGCTCACCTGAGAAAAGACTGGAATGTAGGTTACGCCGAAAACCTGAAAAAAGAAGCTCTGGAAATTTATGACCACCTGGCTGCCTCCGATAATTTCAAGACCAGGCTGGAAAAGCTGAAAATCTGGAGGGAACTGATGATTTCTTCTTTAACCGCGATCGGGATAGTCAGGGCTTCCATGAAAAATGACTACAGGGAGGATAAAACCTTTCAAAAAGAGATTTATCAGAAACTGGGCTACAACGATTATTTCAGCGATGCCAAGAATGGTGATCATTACACTGTTTTCCTGTTCGTGAAGGTTTTTGCAGAGAATCTGACTCCTGAACTCAGACAGAAAATTGAAGCCTTCGGACTGGATCCGCATATTATTGACCGCATTGTTTATAATTCCAAACAACTTGAAACCTTTCAGGAGTGTTTCGAAATGATGAACAATAAGTATGTTCTGCAAGATGAAGATCTCGCCAGGATTGAAAAACTATACAGGGTCATCCGGGATATCTCCAGGGTAGCCACAGCCTATTTCTACTTCGAACCGATCAAAAGGGAATCCTTTAATTTCTTTAAGGTATTGCGAAACCTTAAATTGTAGGTATCTCCGGAATGGGGAATGATTGTCCGGGAACGTAAGGAAATACATCGGCGATCAGGCTCACCTGGATGGCTGAAACCACGTAGGGGACAATCAGGAAGGAGAGGCTTTCTTCAAGACGGGCCAATGCATCTTTAATATCATCAGCCTGTACAAGATAGATTGTCCGTAGCTTTTTCTCCTTTCCTGCTTCCTCGTCAATCGTGGTCAGGTTTATGGTGGCTTTGTACCACCATTCACCGGTTTCAAATGGAAAAACTTCGGCAATTTTTGATTTCCGGATATCGGTCACTGTAAACTCCCCCCTTACCATGGTTACCATCTGTGCAATGATGCGGGCTTCAGCATCGGTGAAAGAAACCGCATCCAGTAAAAAACTTTCCGTTACCTGCAGTTCCCTGCCATTCTGATCAATTTTCTGATATTTTACCTTACATTCAAACCACGATTGGAGCATATCCTGAAATTTTGCGGCGAAAATAGCGATTTTAACCGGAAGTCATGAGATAAATCATCTGTTGTATGCTTAAAAATTCTTACTATTAATATCCGAATCCGGTAAGAATTTCTTAACTTGAAAACATAATAAATTCTGAAGATCATGATCAAAATCAGCAAGCAGGACGCGCTGGATTATCATTCTACAGGTCGTCCGGGAAAGATTGAAGTGATTCAGACAAAGCCACACAGCACACAGTATGACCTTTCTCTGGCCTATACTCCGGGCGTTGCGCAGCCTTGTCTGGAGATCTACAACAACTATGATGATGTCTATAAATATACGGCCAAGGGGAACCTGGTCGCGGTCATTTCGAACGGAACGGCCGTGCTGGGTCTTGGAGATATTGGTCCGGAAGCCGGCAAACCCGTGATGGAGGGAAAGGGTTTGCTTTTTAAGACATTTGCAGATATTGATGTCTTCGATATTGAAGTAAATGAAAAGGATCCACAGAAGCTGATTGAAGTGGTGCGTGCCATTGCTCCCACTTTCGGTGGAATTAACCTGGAAGACATCAAGGCGCCGGAGTGTTTTGAGGTGGAGGATACGCTTAAAAAGCAACTGAACATTCCGGTATTTCACGACGATCAGCATGGAACCGCGATCATATCTGCGGCTGCTTTGCTTAATGCAGTTTCCCTGGTCGGGAAGAAGATCGGCGACATAAAGGTGGTGGTCAGCGGGGCCGGCGCTTCTGCAGTGTCCTGTATCCGCCTCTATTTTACGCTGGGGGTAAAACCTGAAAATGTAGTGATGGTCGATTCCAAAGGGGTACTCAACCGTTCAAGGAAAGATCTGAATGTCATCAAACAGCAGTTTGTGACCAAGCGTGAAATAAATACGCTGGCTGAAGCCATGGTGGGGGCAGACATGTTCCTTGGACTTTCCGCAGGGAATCTGGTTTCCCAGGACATGGTGCGGAGGATGGCTCCTGATCCCATCGTCTTTGCCATGGCCAATCCCGTCCCGGAGATCATGCCCGACCTGGCGCTTGCTGCCGGGGCGCGAGTGGTGGCCACGGGGCGCTCCGACTTCCCCAACCAGGTAAACAATGTGCTTGGTTTCCCCTTTATTTTCCGGGGAGCGCTCGATGTGATGGCATCCACCATCAACGAAGAAATGAAAATAGCCGCTGTACATGCGCTGGCCCAACTTGCACGGGAGGATGTTCCGGATATTGTTTCCCAGGCCTATAACCTGCAGAATCTTTCTTTCGGAAGGGAGTATCTGATCCCGAAGCCACTTGATCCGAGACTGATCACTACCGTGGCACCGGCAGTGGCCAAGGCAGCCATGGATTCCGGAGTAGCCAGAAAACCTGTAAACAACTGGGAGGAATACCTCCTGCAACTCCGCCGGCGCCTCGGCCTGGACAACAAACTGATCATGTATATTACCGCACAGGCACAGCAGATTCCCAAAAGATTAGTGTTCGCGGAAGCCAACAATTTTAAAATCCTGAAAGCTGCAGAATCAGTGATCAAAGAGAAAATCGCCCATCCGGTGCTGATCGGGGATAAAAATACCATTTTCCGCATTATTGAAGAAAACCAACTACATATCCCTGACCCTGAGATTGTGGAAATCTTTGATCCATCCACTGAAGCAAAAAGGATGGAATATGCCCGGATCCTTTATGAGAAACGACAACGGAAGGGGATAACCATGGAAGATGCCCTCGACTGCATGATGAACCGCGATTATTTCGGGGCAATGATGGTGGAAACAGGAGAAGCCGACGCCTTTATTTCAGGGTTTTCCAGAAAATATTCCGATACCATACGTCCGGCGCTCCATGTGATCGGGGTGAAGCCGGAATACAACCGGATTGCAGGGATGTACATCATGATCATGAAAAGTGGCCCCTTGTTCCTGGCTGACACTACCGTCAATATTCAACCTGATGCACAGGGGCTTGTGGATATTGCCCTGCTTACCGCTGCTGAAATCAGAAAATTCAACATTGAACCGGTAATGGCCTTTGCTTCCTTCGATAACTTTGGTTCTTACAACGGCCCGGGAAACCACGGGGAGGTCAGGAAAGCAGTGAAAATACTGCATGAAAGCCATCCCGGACTAAAGGTAGACGGAGAAATGCAGGCCAATTATATCTTCAACCGGGAACTCCGGAAAAAGAAATTTCCTTTTTCCAAACTCACTGATCTTGATGTCAACACCATCATTTTCCCTGATCTGACTTCCGGGAATATCCTGTATAAATCGTTGCAGGAACTGGGAGCTGCCTATGCCATCGGCCCCATCCTGATGGGCATGAAAAAGCCCGTTCATATTCTGCAGATGGAAAGTTCCGTAAGGGAAATCGTCAATATGGCAGCCATTGCTGTTGTTGATGCCCAGAAAAACAGGTAGAGACGCCCGATCGGGCGTCTTATTTCGTCGCACAGACGCCCGACCGGGCGTCTTTACAATTGTTGTTTTAACCAGGCGGGGCGGTTGGTGGTGATAAAGGTGACCCCCAGGTTTATCAGTCGTTTTGCCTCTTCCGGGTTGTCCACCGTCCAGGCCAGTACCTCCAGCTGATGCTGCCTGGCGGCTGCAAAAAGATCTGCATCAATAGCGGAATATTGCATGTTGATGCCATCCAATCCGGCTTCTTTTGCCAGCGGAAGTTTTTGCAGCGCCAGTTTCTTATCACTGGAAAGCCAGTAGGCTTTGTTATCCGGAAATATTTTCTTTGCTTTCAGAATCACCTCCCAATCAAATGAAATGAAAATGATCCGGGATTTTTTCTTTGTCTTGGCCACAATGGGCTCCAGGTAAGGAAAAACTTCGGTTCCGCATTTAATTTCAACCACCAGTTTTTTCCCTTTGGGAACCGTAGATATCACTTCTTCCAGAAATGGAATCTTTTCACCTTTGAAAGAAGCGTTTTTCCAGCTGCCGGCATCCAGTTTCCGTAGGACATCCGATGGAGTGTCTTTAATGACATATCCTTCACCGCCGCAGGTGCGTTTGGTACTTTTGTCGTGCATGACCATCACCCGGTGGTCTGAAGAGAGGTAAATATCCACTTCAACAGCGTCGGCACCGGTTTCCCAGGCAAGGTTGGCTGCAGCCAGCGTATTTTCAGGCGCATCATAGGAAGCTCCCCGGTGAGCGATGAAAAAATTCTGTGCAGAAACAAAAACTGCCGCTGACATGAAAATAATTGTAAATATAGTTTTCATACGAAATCTTTTTGACTGGCTAAAGTACCAGCTTTCCTGCAAACTTTTCCTTGTTTCAGCTAAAAAACATAGTTTTGTTCCGGTTTTCACAGAATGAATAAAAAAGCAACTGCATTAACAGGAATTTTCTTTCTGAAGGTTTTATCCAGGTTACCCCTCCGGGTGATGTACCTTATTTCGGATCTGATGTTTCCGGTTGTTTACCGGCTTATCGGATACCGGAGGACTGTGGTCAGGATGAACCTGATGCATGCATTTCCTGAAAAACCGGAAAAAGAACGGTTAAGCATTGAAAAACAGTATTACCGGATTCTATGTGATCTGTTGGTTGAGGGCATAAAAACGCGGACAATGAGCCAGGAGGAACTATCACGCAGAATGGTATTCCGGAATCCTGAAGTGCTTGATTCCGCTTTTGAAGCCGGAAAAAGTGTCATTGTGTTATCTGCACATATGGGCAACTGGGAATGGTTGCTCCATATGCCCCTGGTAGTCAGGCATCTGCCCCTTTTTGTTTACAAGCCTCAGGAGAATGTATGGTTTGACCGTTTCCTCAACGGTACCCGGGAAAAGTTTGGAGGGAAGACAGTTTCAATGTCAATCATCATGAGAAAGTTGCTGGAGACGGAACGAACAGGAGTTCCGGTATTGACCTGGTTGGCAGCGGATCAGACCCCACCCTGGAATCATCCTTTCTGGACAATGTTTATGCACCGGAAAACCCAGTTCTTCAATGGGCCTGCCAAACTGGCACAGCGATTTGATCAGCCAGTTTTTTTTCAACGGATCAGGAGAATGAAAAGGGGATATTATGAAACCTGGTTTGAGTTGCTGTTTGATCGGCCCCGGGAAGTTCCGGAGGAGGAAATTATACTTGCTTATGTCCGGAAAGTGGAGCAGATCATCAGGGAAGCTCCGGAGGATTATCTCTGGTCTCACCGCCGTTGGAAGAATATAAAGCACGCTCCTGATCATGTTTATCCGGATTTGTCAAACGAATGTTTAACTGAAAATTGTAAAGATGGAAGATAAAGCCTCTGGTATTAGTTTTGTCAGCCTGTTCAGGCATTTTTACATAGCCTTGCTGAAAGGAATTTCCAGGCTGCCTTTTCCGGTTCTCTACCTGATTTCCGATTTTCTGGCTTTTCTGATGTACCGGGTGATCGGATACCGGACGGATGTGGTTCGCACCAACCTGGAGCGGTCATTTCCGGAGAAAAGTCAGCAAGAGATCAAAGTGATTATGCACCGGTTTTATCGCTATTTTGCCGATACCACCCTGGAAACCATCAAAGGTTATTCCATTTCCCGGAAAGAATTGTCTAAGCGGGTCATCTATAAAGGGATAGAAACCATGAACGTTTTTGCGGAACAGGGCAGAAGCATACTGCTGTTTGGCATGCACTACGGCAATTGGGAATGGAGTGGATTGGCGCAACTGACCATGAAGCACCAGTACCAGGTTATTTATAATCCTATGCGGAACAATCCTGAATTTGATGTTTTTATGCGCCAGATCAGGGAACGATTCGGAGCAAAGACGGTTCCTGTCCATAAATCGGGAAAGGTCGTGCTGGGTTACCGGTCAGGTGAAGCCCCCAATTGTGTAGTGTTGGCTGAAGATCAGCGTCCCCCGTCTGTTACACCATTTTGGACAACTTTTATGAACCAGGAAGCGTGTTTCAATGTGGGCGTGGAAAAGGTTGCGCGGAAAACCAGGCAGCCCATTTTCCTGCACCATTGTAAAAGAATCAAGCGGGGGTATTATGAAATGACCTTCTCTTTACTGGTAGAAAATCCTGCGGAGTTGTCGGAACAGGAGATCATGCTCACCTATGTCAGGGCCATCGAGGAGCGCATCCGGGAGGCGCCGGAATACTACCTGTGGTCGCACCGGCGGTGGAAACAGGTTAGGCCGGTAGGGTATGAGTTGGTAACCGGTGATCGGTAACCGGTGATGGTGATCGGTAATTGGCAAACAGGCTTTTAAAAAAAAACCGTGTAACTCTGTGTCGTACCCTGTGAAACTCTGTGAAATTAATTTTAATAAAATTGACTACAAAAGATATTTCGGACAGGATAATTCATCCATCCCTGAAAACGGGGCTGAAGACTTCGGTTTGGTTGCTGAAACTGACCATTCCTGTCTCGTTCGGGGTTTTTTTGCTTGATTATTTTGGCGTTTTACAGATCATCGCCGGGTGGACTGAACCCTTCTTTAACCTGATGGGGCTTAGCGGGAAAGCTGCGGTAGTTTTGATAACCAGCTATTTTGTGAACATCTATTCGGTGATTGCCGTCATGGCTACATTGGATATTTCACTCCGGGAGGGGATCATTCTGGCTAACATGTGTCTGATTGCCCATTCCCTTGTTATTGAAACTGCAATTCTCCGGAAAACAGGTTCTTCACCATACAGAATGCTTTTTCTGAGACTTATTGCCGGATTTCTGCTGGCCTGGTTACTTCATCTTCTGTTACCTTCTTTCAGGGAATCAATGGCTGTTGAGGTGGTAGCTACCGATCCTGGCTTTATGGACAGCTTCATCCGCTGGGGTAAGGATATGGCGATTACGGCTGTTAAGATCGTCATACTGGTGAATTTACTGCTGATTCTTCAGAAAGCATTGAGTGAAACCGGACTTCTCAAATGGTTGGAGAAGCCCTTTTATCCGTTAATGAAACTGATGGGACTTCCGGTGACAAGCAGCTTTCTGTGGATTATTGCCAATGTAATTGGTCTTTCTTACGGAGGAGCTGTGATGATCAGTCAAACGGTTGAAGGTGGGTTAAGCCGGGAAGAGGCCGATCTGGTCAACCACCATATAGCCATTTCCCATTCCCAACTGGAAGATACCCTGCTTTTTGTGGCTGTGGGCATGCCGGTAGCCTGGCTGATGCTGCCGAGGTTTATCCTGGCGGTAATCGTTGTTTGGGGGAGGAGGGGGGAAATTAGAATCAGGCATATTATAAAAAAGTTACAAAACCCTGATAAGCCTTAATTCTCTGAATTACAAGACAGTAAAAATCCTACTTTGGGAATATTCTCGATCTTCACCGATGGATCTTCTGCAAAATACTTCCGGAGTTTGGTAATAAACACATCAAGACTTCGCCCGGCAAAATAATCATTTTCACCCCAGATGGTGGTTAAGATCTGTTCTCTTTTCACGACATTATTCCTGGATGAACAGAGCAGGCGAAGAACTTCAGCTTCCCGGATGGTCAGCCTCCGGGTTTTATCCGCGTTGATCAGGGCAAGGTTGGCCATATCGAACTGGTATTTTCCGATCATAACAGGTTCCTCACGACTATCCGGATGACTGATCTCCATCCTATTCACAACAGCCTTTATTCTGCACAGCAGCTCATCTTCATCGAAAGGCTTGGTGATGTAATCATCGGCCCCCAGGTCGTAACCCTTCAGTTTATCCTGTTTCATGGAACGGGCAGTCAGGAAAATTACCGGTACTTCCTTTCTGATTTTTTTAATTTCCCTGGCCAGATTAAAGCCATCAATGCCCGGCAGCATCACATCGAGAATACAGAAATTGAAATTTCCGTTTCTGAATGCACTGAGCGCAGATTCGCCGTCCCTGAACAATTTCACATGCAGTCCCTGTCCATCCAGAAACTCGGTCAGTAGAAAACCCAGGTTCAGGTCATCCTCTGCCATCAGAATTTTGAGTTGTTTCTCCTTCATATTCAGGCTGATTTGGGTAGTGAAATCACAAATGTACTACCTTTTCCCGGTTCACTTTCCACCCGGATCCTGCCACCATGCCCTTCCACCACTTGTTTTACATAAGAAAGACCGATTCCGAATCCTTTGATGTTATGAATATCTCCGGTAGGCACCCGGAAATATTTTTCAAAAATCGATTTGTGGTATTTTGCAGCGATCCCGATACCATTGTCCCGAATCTCTATACCTGTTTTTTCTCCCTCTGTAAAAATCCGGACTCTGATCTCCGGATTCCGGTCTGAATACTTCAGGGCATTGGTTAACAAATTGGCAACCGCGTTGACCATGTGCGTCCGGTCAATGGCCATGACCAGTGGTTCGTCCGGATATACTGTTTCGATCTTTCCTGATTTTTCATCCGCCAGCATCCTTACAGATGAAATGGCTTCCAGAACGATCTCCTGCAAATTACACTCTTTTTTCTGGAACTCAAACTCTTCCCACTCCATTGCTGCCAGATCCAGTAAACCATCTACCTGACGCTGCAACTTTTGTGTTTCAGCATAGATGAGGTCACCATATTCCCTGTTTTTTGTTTCATCCGGAAGTCCTTTCCGGATCATATTGGATGCCAGTGTTATGGAAGAAACAGGCGTTCTGAATTCATGGGAGATGTTGTTGATCAGTTCCCTGATATTTTCCGACAAACGTACTTCGTTCCGGTACATCCTGGCCATCCGGATAAACAGGAACAATATGGCCAGAATCAATAACACTGAAGATATCAGCATAACTCCTGCCTGGTTGAAGAAAAAACGGGTACGATCGGGAAAACTGACCGCCAGTTCATATCCGCTGGTTTGAAGCAACTCCCTGAGACTCTGTGTGTAGCAGGTGCCCTGTTTGATAATCAGGTCTACTGGTCCGCTCCGGATGGTATCACCTTTATTGGTGGTAATGAACAAGGTGTAGTCCAGATCAATGTCATACAAAGCCAGTTCAGCATCAATGGAGTTGTGAATCTGCTCCCAGATATTGGGATTAAGAAGTCCTGTTTGCGTTTTGGCCCCGTCACAGCCCATACATTGCCGCATGGCGCTGCACACCTGAATATCCTGGTTGAGCAGGGCTATGGTCTTGTTTAATGCAAGATTGACACTGTTTTCGAATACTTTTTCCTGAAAATGTATGGAATAAACCATCCATCTTACCTGAAAAAAGAGCAAAATGCCCAGAAAAATAAGTGTTAACCAAACGATATATTTACGAAGTTTTCTTTTCACACGTCAAAATTATCCAATAAAAGACAAAAAACTCTAAATTAACAACATTTTAACATCACAATAACACCTATTTAGAATGAATTCAATTATGTTTGCAGAAATAAAAAGCAATTAATTATTAACCATAAAAAATAGAAAGATGAAAAAGTTATTTTTTGTTCTGGCGCTGGTAGCAGTGTATGCTCTTTCCGCAACCAACGTTTATGCTTCTGTTAACGTGGCTTCCAAGGCTGGCGTTACTATTGTCGCTGACGACAAGACTCCTTCCAAGGATGATCCCAAGAAAGCTGATGTGAAGAAAGAAACCCCATGTGCTGAAAAGCAGGCAGCAGGTTGCTGCGCCGGTAAAGCCGAAGCCAAAGAATGTCCTCATGCCAAAGCTGGTGCAGAGTGTGCCAAAACCTGCGGTGGAGAGAAAGAAGTTGTTCCTGCGAAAAAGAAATAATTCGTTTAGCCATGATTTTGAAAAAGGCGTCTTTGAGGCGCCTTTTTTTGTGTCCTTTTTTTGCCTAATTTTGAAGAAAACTGGTGAAATGCACGAAGCGCTTTACTGGGAATCTGCTGCAGAACAAAAAGTAAAATGTCTGCTTTGCCCGCATGAATGTTTGATTCCGGAAGGCCGGCAGGGAATATGCAGGATCAGGAAGAACCTGAATGGTGTACTTTATAGTTTTGTATATGGCCATCCGGCGGCAATACATGCTGATCCTGTAGAAAAAAAGCCTTTGTACCATTTTTATCCGGGGAAGCAAATTTTATCGGTCGGAACTTTCGGTTGTAACTTTCGGTGTTCCTTTTGCCAAAATTTTCATCTTTCTCAAAAGGAATATTCTTCATTCGGTCATGCCTTTGTCCCTCCTGAAGACCTGTCTCAGCAAGCTATTGGGTTGAAAGGCAACACCGGTGTGGCCTTTACCTATAATGAACCGACCGTGTTTTATGAATACATGGCTGAGACCGCTGGATTTGTGCAAACTGCCGGGATGAAAAATGTGATGATCAGCAACGGTTTTATTTCTGCTGAACCACTTGAAAAACTAATCCCGTTGATGGATGCCTTCAATATTGACCTGAAATCATTCCGGGATTCATTTTACCGGAAAGTGACAGGCGGTTCCTTGGCACCTGTGCTTCAGACTGTCAAAACCATAGTAAAGGCAGGGAAGCACCTCGAGATAACCCACCTGGTCATACCGGGATTAAACGATGATCCTGCTGAACTCACAGAGCTGGTGGCGTGGATGGCTAACGAGCTGGGGAAGGGTATCCCGTTGCATTTATCCCGGTACTTCCCTGCCTATCACCTGGATCAACCCCCAACCCCGTTGGAAACAATTTCCCATTTTGCTACCCTGGCTAAGGAGAAACTGGATTTTGTGTATTCAGGCAACGTGGGAAGCAGTGAATTCTCTGACACCTGGTGTCCGGAATGCCATAACCGGCTGATCGTCAGGGAGGGATATCAGACACTGGTAACCGGACTAACGCCGGAAGGGAGATGCTCAAAGTGCGGGGCAAATATACCGGGGGTTTGGTGAAAAAGGTCATTGGCTTTGCGTCATTGGCCTGCGGCGTAATTGGCCTACGGCGTCATTAGTCTACGCGTCATTAGCCAATGACATCCTGTCTTTTAATTCTTACCTTTGCGTTTTTTAAACACATTACATGACTTTTGACGAATTTAACCTCACTCCTGAGTTGCAGGATGCCATTTCCTGGATGGGTTTCCGGGATGCCACGCCAATTCAGGAAAAAGCAATTCCCCCCATCACCGAAGGCAGGGACCTGATTGCCTGCGCGCAGACAGGCACCGGGAAGACTGCAGCCTTCTTGCTTCCGGTTCTTGATTTCCAAGCCCGGAGACGGACCACTGAAACCAATACGCTCATCCTGGTGCCCACCAGGGAACTTGCTATTCAAATAGACCAGCAGATTCAAGGGCTGGCCTACACCCTTGATATCCATTCCATTGCCATCTATGGGGGTGGGGATGGCAGTGACTGGGGGCAACAGAAAACAGCCCTCACCAAGGGAGCTGATATCATTGTGGCCACCCCGGGAAAGCTGATCTCTCACCTTAGTCAGGGATATGTCCGTTTCGATCACATTGAGCACCTGATTCTTGATGAAGCTGACCGTATGCTCGACATCGGATTCTATGAAGACATCATGAAAATAATTTCTTTTTTGCCCAAAAAGCGGCAAACCCTGATGTTCAGCGCCACCATGCCTCCCAAAATCAGGTCTTTTGCCAAACAGATATTATTCAATCCTGTCGAAATTGCACTGGAAATGTCAAAACCTGCCGAAGGTGTCCTGCAGGCAGCTTACCTGGTGTATGAGAACCAGAAAACACCCCTGATCAATAGTCTGATCAGGGAAAAACCAGAATACAACAGCATCCTGGTTTTCAGTTCTACCAAAAGGAAAGTGAATGATATTGTCAGGGGGTTGAAATCAAAAGCATACCTGACAGAGGGGATTTCTTCCGACCTGGAACAAAAAGAAAGGGAAGAGATACTGCTGCGGTTCAAATCCCGCCAAACCAGAATTTTAGTGGCCACTGATGTGCTGAGTCGTGGTATTGATATCAAGGACATCAATCTGGTTGTCAATTATGATGTGCCCGGGGATGCTGAAGATTATGTTCACCGGGTAGGCAGGACAGCCCGGGCAGAAACTACAGGTGTGGCACTTACCCTTGTGAATGAGGCTGATATGCCGAAAATGCACCGCATCGAAAAGCTTATCGGCTACGAGGTGTACAAAGCTCCACTCCCGGAACAACTGGGCCCTGGCCCCGAATGGAAACTGAGAACTTCCACACCCAGGGACTTTCTCAGGAAGAAAAAAGGTGGTTTCAGGGGTACAAAGAATGCCAACACGGGGAATTTGCCAAAATGAGACAATAATCTTATTTTTACAACAGCTTACTGCATAAGCTATCCTCTCCGGGACGGGAACAAAGTAACGCGTGGGAACCCCGGGGAGGTTTTTGTTTTAATTTTTTTATGCCGGATAATGCCACAAAGTCACTAAGTCACCAAGTCAGATTGATCAATATAATTCCATGGGAAACTGAACTTTGTGTTTGTTTTGTGCCTTTGTGTCACTGTCGCATTGCATAAGAATAGAAAAGGATCAGGCTAATTGATGAATTACTTATAAAAGATCATGTTAAAAATTGGAGACAGGGTTAAGTTTTTAAACGCTGTGGGGGGCGGGAAAGTAACCGGGATAATATCACCCAAAATGGTAAATGTTGAAGATGAGCAAGGATTTGAAGTCCCCTGTCTGATCTCAGAACTGGTTCTGGATCAACGGTATAATCCGGTCCAGATACCACCAAAGCCGGTATTATCGGGGCAACATGAATTGAAGAAGGAAAAAAAACCGGAGCAGAAACCCAAAAAAGAGTCGGTGCCCTTGTTTGCCTCTTCTGCAGGTAAACCGGCAACCACTAATTCCTCCTGTTACCTGGCTTTTGTACCCGAAGTACCAACCTTGCCCTTGTCGGGAGAGATCAAAGCCTGGCTGATCAACGACTCCGGAAATTACCTGGTTTTCCATTTCTCCCTGCTGAAGGAGGGGCAATACCATTCTGAGAAGACAGGCAAACTATCTCCTTATGCTGCAATTCCCCTGAAAGGTTTTGGGCTGGAAGATTTCAGCAATTTCCCGGATTTTGGTTTTCAAATCATTCCTTTCGGAATCAAGAGCAGCGTGTTATTGCCCACACTGACCAAAACGATGAAGGTCAATCCGGTTAAGTTTTATAAGGAGACTTCCTATACCTCCAATCCATATTTTGGAAAAAGGGCGATTGTTCTGGAAATTAAGGAAAAAGATCTGACTCCGGAACTGGAAAAATTGAAAGCGCATGATTTCAACGCTCCTTCGGTAATGAGTGAAAGCGGAGATATTTCTGCCCCGGTACCCAAAAAGCAGGAAGTTACCGATACCAGGGAAGTGGATCTGCACATTCAGGAATTGGTGGAATCTGCATCAGGGTTGTCCAATAAAGAGATGTTGGACATCCAGATGGAA
This sequence comes from Prolixibacteraceae bacterium, assembly GCA_027451165.1. Lineage (GTDB taxonomy): Bacteria > Bacteroidota > Bacteroidia > Bacteroidales > Prolixibacteraceae > UBA1413. Next base: position 17,050 of record DAIDJX010000034.1, read on the forward strand.
CGTTTCCGGAGGGAAATGGCTGAGGCCATCCGTAAAAGTGTCCGGCGGATCGTTTTTATTCACGGGGTGGGTCAGGGTACCCTGAAGAATGAACTCCGCCGGGAACTGGAAAGGAAATACCCGAAATATGATGTTCAGGATGCCTCTTTCCGGGAATACGGGTATGGGGCGACGATGGTCATCCTCAGAAAGGGGTAAATTGAACATTAGTCATTTGGACTTTGTCCGTCATTGGTCATTTGGACTTCGTCCGTCATTGGTTCCGCTACAAAACTAATGACGCCGCAAGGCCAATGACGCGC
>DAIDJX010000035.1 GCA_027451165.1 Prolixibacteraceae bacterium
GACCTCTTTTTTTATGTTAAACCCTTCGCTTACCTTGCTGGCGTTGAACAAAACCTGAACGGGAGTGGGAAAATCCAGTTCAATCGATAGGCACAACCTATGGTTACAATAATGTTCTTATCGAATCTCTGATTATGATTTTTGGTTTTAAAAGCACTTTGGGTACGTGCATATCTTTCTTTTCCAGTTTAGATATAAGGAATTTGACTGCAATCTGAACAATATCAGTTACCGGTTGGGAAACGCATGACAAAGGGGTTGAAAGAAAATCGATATAAGGATGGTCATCAAAAGTGATAATGGAAAGCTCTTCAGGTATGCGTAAATTTTCCTCTTTTAAGGCCTTTAAACATCCCATTGCAATGGGGTAACTTAGGGTCAGAATGGCTGTAGGCCTTACTTTTTGCTGCATAAGAAGCTTTGTCTCCAGATAACCGTTCTGAATGGTAAAATCATCCCCCACAATTGAATAGTTATTCACACCTGATCCTTCAAGTGCTTCTGTAAAACCTTTCACGCGCAACCGGTTAGGGGTTGATTCCCTGATACCCTGAATACAGGCAATCGAAGTATGTCCATTGTTCAGAAGATATTTAGTAGCACGAAAGGCGCCTTCGTAATTGTCAGTGGAGATATATGGAAGGTCCAGTTCTTCAAAGTACCGGTCAATGCATATGACGGGCAATTGTTGATCATACACTTCCTTGATATGCATCCACTTATTTCCGCAGGGGGCAATAATCAACCCCTCTATGTTCATGGCATTGAGTAGTTCCAGTTCCTTCTTCTCATTTTCAGGATTCTCATCACTGTCGCTGATGATCGTAATATACCCATGTTTTCTGATCTCTGCATTTACTCCACTCGCAATGGCTGCAAAAAACGGATTGCTTAAAGAGGGAACTATGAGTGCAATGGTTTTACTTTTCCCAGTCCGGAGATTGGCAGCGTAGAGATTCGGTACATAGCGCATCTCCTTTGCGGCCTCCAGAATTTTCTGCTGTGAATCTTTACTGATGCGGAATTGGTCGCCTTTACCATTAAGTACCCTTGAAACAGTCGTGGTGGATAGACCTGTCTTCTCAGCGATATCGGTGATGGTTGCTTTTTGTGTATCCATTTGAATTGTCTGTTACTTTTATCCGGAAATACTTCTCTTTCATCCAAAAGTATACTCTTTTTATCAAAAAACATAAGGGAAATATGATAAAGCTTAAACGTTCATTCAATTCCTACACTTCCCGGGTTGCAAAGTAAGCAAAACATTGAAAAGCAGGTCTGAAGGAACGTCGATGGTGGGTTTTTGAGTTAAATTTATAAAATCTTTGAAATGAACAGTATACGAAGGGGGCTTTGTTACTATCTCAACAATAAATCAGAACATAATTAAAAGGCAGACAGTTATTTAAGTAATATTTTTACTGCAAGAACAATTTGCCGGATAAAATTTCTTTTTTCTTGAACAAACGTTTGTACTAAATAAATTTTTAAGTAGTATTGCACCATATTTTTAGAAATTAAAACCGAGTTTGATTAAATCCGGATTCAGGCAGACAAGCCATGGGGCTTCTGGAGAGTTTTGAAACTTTTACATCCTGGCTTGCGGGGGCAATGAGTCTCTTTAATACTAAAATATAACCAAAAATTTAATGTGAAATGGGTAAAAAGTATAGTTTAGCTTTGTTGATGCTCTTTTTCTCGCTGATTGTTCCATTGCATTTGCTTGCTCAGCAAATTACCGTGAAGGGACGTGTCCTTGAAAAAGAAACCGGCCAAACCTTGCCGGGGGTGTCCATTGTCGTCGAAAATACGCCAAGGGGTGTGACGACAGATTTGGACGGAACTTTTGAAATAAAGGTTTCCGCCACGGATAAGCTGGTGTTCTCCTTTATAGGTATGGAATCGCAGACAGTGCCAGTTGGGAACAGAACATATGTGGAAGTTCAGATGGCACCCAAGGCAAGTGACCTGGATGAAGTAACCGTTGTTGCGTTTGGAAAACAGAAGAAGGAGAGTGTGATTGGAGCCATTACTACCGTCAGTCCTACCGAACTGACGGTTCCATCCAGCAACCTGACCACGGCATTAGCTGGTAATGTAGCCGGTATCATTGCTTATCAGCGTTCAGGTGAACCAGGGCAGGATAACGCCGACTTCTTTGTTCGTGGGATTACCACATTCGGAGCCAACACCCGGCCACTGATTCTGATTGACAATATTGAACTGACAAGTACGGACCTTGCCCGTCTGCAGCCCGATGATATTGAAAGCTTCTCCATCATGAAAGATGCCACTGCTACGGCATTGTACGGAGCGCGTGGGGCGAACGGCGTGATTTTGGTTACTACCAAGCGAGGTCAGGAAGGTCCTGCGAAAATTTTTGCCCGTTTGGAAACTTCCCTGTCAGTTCCGACGCAAACCATCGAGATGGCTGATCCGGTCACTTATATGAAATCGTACAATGAGGCGATTTCTACCCGCGACCCGCTGGGTGATTTAATGTACAGCGCCGATAAGATTGAACAGACGGGGAAACCCGACGCCAACCGCCTGATTTACCCAAGTAACGACTGGTATAAGATGTTGTTCAAGAAATACTCAAACAACAAGCGCGCTAATCTGTCGATCCGCGGGGGGGGTAAGGTTTCTTCCTACTATGTGTCCGGGGCTTTCACACACGATGCGGGTATTCTGAATGTAGACCAGCGGAATTCATTTAACAACAACATTGATTCAAAAAACTACACCCTGCGTGCCAACGTGGATATCAACACCAGTGAGACGACCAAGTTGTCAATCAGGCTGACTGGAAATTTTGACGACTATACAGGCCCTCTCAATGGCGGTAGTTCTGTGTACAACCAGGTGATGCACGCTGATCCGGTTTTGTTCCCTGCCTTCTATCCTGAGGATCCGGAACACAAAGGGTACAAGCACATCATGTTCGGCAACTATGATGATGGCAGTTATATCAATCCTTATGCACAATTGGTCCGTGGTTACAGGGATTATGACCGTTCGCAGATGATCGCTGCAGTAGAACTGAACCAAAAACTTGATTTCATCACCAAGGGGCTACACTTTATGACACTCTTTAACCTGACCAGGTATGCTGACTTTTCCATCTACCGGAGCTTTCAGCCCTATTGGTATGCGATGGATAATTATGATTCCTATACGGGAGAGTATCACATCACCCGTTTGAACGAAAATGGAACCGATTACCTGACCTATGGTGAAGGGCAGAAAAATGTGATTAGCACGTTGTATTCTGAAAACCGGTTGAACTGGGCGCGTGAGTTCGGTCGCAACAGTTTAAGCGGTTTGCTGGTTTTGACCGTTCGTGAAAATCTGGAAGCCAATGCCGGTTCGCTCCAATTGTCACTCCCCTCGCGTAACGCAGGTCTTGCAGGCCGGTTTACGTATGGATGGGCCAGCAAGTACTTCTCTGAATTTAACTTCGGCTACAATGGGTCAGAGCGTTTTTCCAAGAATCACCGCTGGGGTTTCTTCCCCTCATTCGGTCTCGCCTGGGTTGTTTCCAAAGAAGATTTCTTTAATCCACTGATGAAGGTAATCACCAACCTGAAACTGCGTTATTCCTACGGTCTTGTGGGGAACGACAATATTGGTTCAGCAACAAACCGTTTCTACTATTTGTCGGAAATGAACATGAACGATGGAAACAAATCCTCCTATTTTGGTGAAAACCGGGGCGTCTCATCTACAGGTATCTCTGTAATTCGATATGCGAACGACGCCATCACCTGGGAAAAGTCGCTGAAAAGTAACTATGCTGCAGAAATAGGTTTGTTTGGCAAAGTTGATGTGATTGCGGAGTACTTTACGGAAGAACGATCCGATATCTTTATGACCCGTGCCGATATCCCCAATACCATGGGGCTTCAGTCAACCATTGCGGCTAATATTGGTAAGGCAACCGCAAAGGGTGTTGATATCCAGGCTGACTATAAGCAGAGTTGGAACAAGAACTTCTGGTCGTCGGCCCGTGCCAACTTTACTTACTCCACCAGCAAATACAAGGTTTATGAGGAGCCTGAGTACAAGGAATACTGGCGGATGCACGAAGGATACCCTATTGGTCAGACCTGGGGTTATATTGCTGAGCGTCTGTTCATCGATGATGAAGATGCTGCAAACAGTCCTTCACAGCAAGCTTTTGGTTCACAGTACGGAGGGGGTGATATCAAGTATACCGACGTGAACCACGATGGTGCAATTACAGAAGCCGACCGGGTACCGATAGGTAACCCCACGACTCCTGAAATCATTTATGGTTTTGGATTCTCCATTGGTTATAAAGGCATTGATGCTTCCCTGTTTTTCCAGGGATTGGCCAATGAATCGTTCTGGATCGATGCCGCCGACATGTCTCCATTCGTGGGTAATACGCAGCTGTTGAAGGATATCGATGAAAGCCACTGGTCTGAGGATAATCGTGATATCTATGCTTTTTGGCCCCGTTACAGTTCATACCGGAACTACAACAATACACCGGTCAGTACCTGGTGGATGCGTGACGGTTCCTTCCTCCGACTAAAGCAATTGGAATTAGGCTACACGATTCCTGACCGGTTAACGAAAAATTATCGCATCGATAGTTTTCGTTTATATGTGACGGGAACCAACCTGTTAAGCTGGAGTAAATTTAAGATGTGGGATCCTGAAATGGGCAGTTCGGGTCTTAATTATCCTTTGCAGAAGACATTCAATATTGGAATAAACATAACATTTAAATAATTGAGATAATGGATAAGCTATCATATAAACTTAAGGTTTTGGTATTGATAGGTGTAGCTACACTGACAGGTATGTCCTCCTGTAACAAATACCTGGATGTGGTCCCCGACGATGGCCTTGCCACCATTGAAACGGCCTTCAATTTGCGTTCCACAGCCTTACGGTATCTGGGTACCTGTTATTCCTACATGACGGAGGAAGGTGCCTCCGGTTCTGATCCTGCCCTGTTGGGAGGGGATGAACTCTGGGATCTGGTGGGCCGGTCAGTAAGCAACACATCTGGCCGTGTCCCTTCCTCCATGTTTCAGATTGCGCGGGGGTTGCAGAGTTCGAGTACGGTTTATGCCAATGACTGGGCCGATATGTACCAGGGTATCCGTTGCTGCGACATCCTGATCGATAACATTGACATCGTCCCTGATATGGAAGAGTGGGAGAAAAAGCAGTGGAAGGCCGAGGTAAAGTTCCTCAAAGCTTACTATCATTTCAACCTGATCCGCAAATGGGGTCCTGTACCTATAATCAGGAAAAGTCTGCCCATTGATGCCAGTGTGGAAGAAGTGCGGGTTTACCGTGATCCGGTCGATGAATGCTTCGACTATGTAATTGAACTGCTGGATGAAGCCATTCCGGACCTTCCTTTGGTAAATCCTTCGGTGGATGAATACGGACGCACCAACAGGCTGATCGCTGCCTCCCTCAAAGCCCGTGTGGCGGTTTATGCGGCCAGTCCATTGTTTAACAACAATGTTGACCAGGCTCCTCTGGTGGATAGCCGTGGTACCCAGCTTTTTCCGCAAAATAAATCCGAAGCGGATCTGTTGAAGCGTTGGGAAAATGCAGTGACGGCATGCAGGGAAGCAATTGACCTTTGTACCGAAGCCAATGTGAAACTCTACCAGTACGATGATGAGTATCGTGTAAACGACACCCTACACCTTGACTTCACCTTAAGGGGAGTGATGTGCGAAAGATGGAATGAAGAAATCATCTGGGGCAACACCCAGAGCAGTGTCACACAATTGACGATGTGGCAACAGCTTACAGCGCCTAATGTGCAGTACAAATCCCTTGGCTGGGCCCACTCCCTGAGCTGTTATGCATTCATTGGAGTGCCTCTTAAAATCGCCGAGCAGTTCTATACCCGGAATGGATTGCCTATTAATTATGATCGCGAAAGGCAGGGGTTGAATGAATTGACACTTCGCACGGGTGACCAGGCTCATGCCTATTATCTTGAACAGGGGTATACCACTGTGCAGCTGAACTTCGATCGTGAACCACGGTTCTATGCCTCCCTGGGTTTTGATGGCGGAAAATGGGTCGGTGCGTTGACCTCTTACAACGACTTGAAGCCGGAGAATATCTTTGATGTAGAATGCCGGATGGGGAAGGCCTTAGCAAAGACGGGCAACGAAACGGGCCCGGTGACCGGTTACTATGCCAAAAAGATGTATCCCTACCGGAACCGGATCGGTGCCAATGGCAGTCAATTGTCATCCTATTGGTATCCCTGGCCGATGATTCGTCTGGCAGACCTCTATCTGCTCTATGCGGAAGCAATCAATGAGGCGGAAGGTCCCAACGGTTCCCGCAGCAGTGAAATGTTTGACCATATCAATGCAATCAGGAAACGGGCCGGGATTCCCGATGTCAAGACCTCATGGGATCAGTACAGTACCTCCCCCGGAAGATACGCTACGAAAGCCGGAATGCGTGACATTATCCACAGGGAACGTTTGAATGAGTTGGCTTTTGAAAGCCAGCGTTTCTGGGATCTTCGCCGCTGGAAAGAGGCCAATACGGAATATTCGAAAAACATTTACGGATTCAGTGTGATTTCATCACGACCGGAGGATTATTACAGAAAAATTCTGATTGCCGAGCAGCCCTTTGCCCAGAAGAATTACTTCTGGCCTATTCAGGTGGCTACCCTTGAAAAGAATCCGAATCTTGTGCAGAATTTAGGATGGTAATTGTTTAACCAGGATAAAATTAAATAAGATATGAAAAGAATATTAGTATTGTGTTTGGTATTCGTAACTATACTGATTTATTCCGGCTGTGAGGAAGTCGGGCGGATTGACCAGAAAGATGACTCCATACCGGCACCAAAGCCGGTTGAGGTTACCCGGATTACCAGTAAACCGGGGGGGGCAGTCATCAAGGTTAAAATTCCGGATGATGACAATCTGAAGGGTGTGGTGGCTACCTACGAACGCAACGGTGAAATGGTTGATACAAAAATTTCACGGTATCTTGACAGTCTTGTGATTGCAGGCTTTGCCGATACACTCAACCATAAGGTTGAGGTTAGGTCTTTTAATGTGAACGAAGTCACTTCAAACCCGGTCGATGTGACCATCAAGCCTTTGCCGGCGGCTGTCCAAACGGTTCAGTTTGATGTGGTCGAAGCATTTGGGGGGATCAAAATTCACGTGATGAACAACACTTCCAAGGCTGATCTTGCTGTCATTCTGCTGGCCGATAAAGACCCGGCCAATATGAGTTTACCCGACAAGTTGAAGAAATGGGCGGAGGTTACGACCTTGTTTACCGCATCTCAAGATATTTACCTGCCCCGGCGGGGTCTGAAGGATGTGAAAACCATCTTCGGGGTATATATCCGTGACAGATGGGGCAATAAATCCGATACCCTGGTCAAGTTGTTGACTCCACTTCAGGAAATCAAGCTTGACAAGAAAAAATTCAAGTATTTTAATCCGGGTGATGACAATTCAGTATCAACCAACTCCTCTTTGTATCCAATACAGGGTTTGTGGGATGAATCGGGACTTTCTGCATCCCCTTACTTCTATGCCAGTACCAGCAGCAATCCCATACCCCAGTGGTTTACCATCGACCTTGGTGTTCGCGCAAAGCTCAGCCGTATTGGGAAGATGGCACGTATCGACTATGCGATCTGGGGAGGGGCTCATCCCCGTGAATTTGAGTTTTGGGGAAGCATGGGCCCGACCGGCGTGGTGGTGCCCACTAACGAGCATGGATTCGACAATACCTGGTTTAAACTGGGGTATTATGAACAACCCCGGCCCTCAGGGTACAATCCCGATGGAACTGTACCCGCAACCTATACGGCTGAAGACCGTGTGATGTTCAATACCGGTACCGAGTTTGAAATGGATAATTCCGTGAATGAGCATGCCTATGATGAGCTGCGCTATCTCCGGGTCGTGATTCTAAATACTTTCGCCACCTGGGAAACCAAGGCAACAGTGGGTCAGATTCAGCTCGGTGAGATTACTCCTTACGGGCAGATTCTGGAAGTGTACGGAAAATAAGGTGAGTATCATTAAAAAACGCAGATTACCATGAAGAAAAGTTTATATATGCTGTTGGCCCTGTTCATAGGGGCTGGATTAAACTCCTGTAAAAATCAGGATGACGTGTACCAGGAATTCGTCAAAAAAGGAGGCTATGTCTATCCCCAGAAGACGAATGGATTGGCGATATTTTCCGGATACAAAAGAATAAAGCTGGTATGGGATGCCCCTAAGGATCCTTCGGTCAGAACGGCCAAGGTATACTGGAATAATAAAACAGCCGTGAAGGACATCGATTATGCCCAATTTTCCGGTGGCCGGATCGAACTCTATGTCGACGGACTTGAAGAAAGATCCTACACTTTTCAGTTGGTGAACTTTGATTCCAATGGCAATCAATCGATGACCACCGAAATCACCGCAGCACCTTATGCGGAAAACTGGCTGATGATGCATGCTGACCGAACCGTTTCCTCAGCACAGATCAACGGAAATGCCGCTGACCTGGTGATGAGCTATGGAACGGATGAGATGGTCGCAACCCGCTTTCGTTATGTCAATACCCTTGGAGAAATCGTTGTAAGTGACCAGACCATGGATGCCGCCAGCAATAAGATCTCTCTACCCGGCGCTGTCAGCGGTAAACGCTTTGAGTTCAGTTCCAGCTATTGCCCTGTTCAGGGTTTGGATACCATCTGGAATGGCTGGTCAAAATCACCTAATCCGATTTCCGGACGCTTGGACTGCACGTCATGGGGAGCTGCCGTAACGGCCAACCAGATCTACGGAACGAGTGTGCCCGGCAATATTTTTGATGGGATTATCGATGCCAACCACAGATGGCACAGTTCAACCTCAGCAACTTACAAGGCCATATTCCCCAAGATCCTCGTTGTGGATGCGATGAAGGATTCGTATTACATCAACAAATTCAGCATTTACCAACATCCCACCACTACCAGCAGGTATGCAAACTCGGTAGAGATTTACTGGGGCAACCAGCCTTTCGATCCTGATGCGGGCGCAGAATATGCCACATCTCCCGGATTTGCTGCAGCCATTGCAAAGGGAACCTACCTGTCTACCACCTTTTATTTCGGCACCGCCGTCTGGACGAAAACCTGGGCCGACATGCAGAACTTCCGGTATTGTGCCGTTGTCTACAAGAACTCACGGTCAAGTAATGGTTACATCGATCTGTGGGAAATGGAGTTTTACGGATATGATGCTGCAGCAGGCGATTAATCCGGAATGCAGGAAATATTCTGTATTTTTGTAGCAGGGGCATATACCAAACAGGCCAATATCCGGCAGAATGGTTGACTTTTCTGCCGGATATTTGACTGAATACAAAACTCTTTTGTCGGCTCGTAGCTGATTCTTATCTCCTTACCTGTGCGTATGGATCACTTGAGATTTACCGGTAATGGATTTCTTTCAAAACCGGATGTGCAAAATTTATGTTATCAAAGAAAATGGTCACCATTCATTAACTATCAAAAAAGTATACCAATAAACAGTACTATTATGAATACAATCAAGCTGTTGATCCTCACGGGTCTGATAACGATTTCATCAGCCGGTGTAATGGCGGTTCCGGTTAAATCGCATACCCTTTCCAAAGGGGACTTGCTGGATAAAATCAAGGGAGGGTGGGCAGGCCAGGTGATCGGATGCACCTACGGAGGTCCGACTGAGTTCAAATGGAACGGAACCATGATCGGGGAGGATATCCTGATACCCTGGGATGATTCCCGTATGGAATGGTATTATAAGAATTCACCCGGCTTGTACGACGATGTGTACATGGACCTGACTTTTGTGGAGGTATTCGACAAGCACGGACTGGATGCTCCCGATTCCCTCCATGCGAAAGCCTTTGCAAATGCCGGATACTCGTTGTGGCATGCGAACCAGGCCGCACGGTACAATATTCTGAATGGCATCATGCCCCCGGCGTCGGGTCACTGGAAAAACAATCCACATGCCGATGACATTGATTTTCAAATCGAAGCTGATTTCGCGGGACTTATGGCCCCCGGTATGGTTAATACGGCGGCTGAAATCGGCTGGCGAATTGGCCACATCATGAATTATGGCGATGGTGTCTATGGCGGGATCTATGTGGCGGCCCTGTATGCATTGGCCTTTGTTAACGATGACCTCGAATTTATCGTGGAGGAAGCCCTAAAGACGATTCCTTCACAGAGTGAATATTTCCAGTGTATTTCAGATGTCATCAAGTGTTACAGGGAAAATCCGTCCGACTGGAAAAAAGCCTGGTTCGAAGCGCAAAAAAAATGGACTTCAGACAAAGGGTGTCCTGATGGGGTTTTCAGACCCTATAATATCGATGCCAAAATCAACGGCGCCTATATTGTCATCGGTTTGCTTTATGGACAAGGAGATTTTGGTGCAACCATCGACATCAGCACCCGCTGCGGCTATGATTCAGACTGCAACCCGGCCAATGCAGCAGGGATTTTGGGCACCATGCACGGGTACAATAAAATCCCGGATTATTGGAAACGGGGAATCGAAAAGGTGGAAGATCTTGATTTTGCCCACACAAAGATGTCGCTTAACCATGTCTATGAAACCGGACTCCGGCATGCTTTGGAGGTAATCAAAAGGAACGGGGGAAACATCTCCGGGGAAGCTGTAAAAATTAATTACCAGACTCCCGTGTGCGTACCCTATGAAAAAAGTTTTGAAGGGTTGTACCCTGTCGACAGAAAAGGTTTGGGGATCCAACTTACCCAAAAAAATAAAGAGGTCATTGTCAACTTCAGTGGATCAGGTTTTGTAGTGACTGGAAGAGCAGGAAAAGCAAACCATCTGAAGGATGAAATTCTTGAAATGGAGGTTATTGTAGACGGGAATTTAACCGAAGTGGCAAAAATACCCACCAATGGACGTCTGCGGCGCAATGACCTGACCTGGAATTATGATCTGAAAGAAGGAAAACATACGGTAACCCTGAAAGCGAAATACATACCGGATGGATACCGGATAGAAACAGTAGATGTGATCGAATATTCCCAAAATGATCCGGGTAAAAGAGTTTATTATTAACTGATAAAAGCGCATGATCAATAAAAAAAACAGGATGTCGCAAAAGTATATTGGTGTGATTGGAAGTTCCAATTGCGATTATATCATGACCATGGATCATTTTCCCCAGGGTGGCGAAACCCTTGAAGGCTTGTCATTTCATCAGGCAATGGGGGGCAAGGGTGCCAATCAGGCATTGGCTGCTCAACGTTCGGGAGGATCTGTCTGCTTTCTCACCAGTCTGGGTGACGATTCCAATGGCAGGAATGCATTGGACTATTATAAAAATGAAGGGATTGATGTATCGCTTTCGCTACTGACAGAGAATGAAACCACCGGAACGGCCGTAATCTGGGTCGACAAACGGGGTGAGAACAGCATCGTGTTGATACCGGGAGCCAACAGGCTTCTGGAGCCCGGTTATATCATCACCCATCAGAATATGATTCAAAACGCAGAAATGATTCTCCTGCAAATGGAAATACCCTATGAGACGGTAAAGACCATTTGCGGGTTGGCATCCCGTTACGGAAAGAAAGTGATTCTGAATGCCGCTCCGGCTTGCCCGATAGAGGAGGAGATCCTGCGTTCTCTGTATATCCTCGTGGTTAATGAAACAGAAGCGGAAACCATTACCGGAGAGAAGATGGACGTGACCGGTGTAGACGGAATCATTCGTGCCTTATTGGGCTTGGGTGTTAAAAATGTCATTCTTACACTGGGCGGCAAGGGGTGCATTTACAGTAATGGAATTGAATCAGTCCGGATCCCGGCTTTTTGTGTCGATGTAAAAGATACTACCGGCGCGGGGGACACTTTCTGCGGAGCTCTTGCGGTGGGTATCCGGAAATATCAGACCATGGAACAGGCTCTGTGGTTTGCTACAGCTGCTGCTGCACTTTCTGTCACCAAGCTGGGAGCCCAACCCTCGATTCCGTTGGAAAGGGAAATACTTGATTTTTTAAATAGCAGGAATATTAACATTTAATCAAATCCAACCATCATGTTTATCATTGAAAGTTATCCACTGGCCATTCTTTTTTGTTTCATTACGATGCTTTGCTGGGGATCGTGGGGCAACACCCAGAAACTTGCCGGCAAAAGTTGGAGGTATGAACTGTTCTATTGGGATTATGTAGTTGGCGTATTGCTGCTTTCACTGATTTTTGCCTTTACACTGGGAAGCATGGGCAGCAGTGGACGGAGTTTTCTGAACGACCTTTCCCAAGCCAATATGAATAACATCGGCAGCGCTTTCCTGGGAGGGATCATTTTCAATGCCGCCAATATTCTTTTATCGGCCGCCATTGCCATTGCAGGAATGTCGGTCGCTTTCCCGGTGGGTATAGGACTGGCGCTGGTGCTTGGTGTGATCATCAACTACCTGGGATCGCAGAAAGGGGATCCCCTGTTTTTATTCCTTGGGGTGGGTCTGGTTACCGTAGCTATCGTCATCAATGCCTTCGCTTACAGAAAAGCCTCCTCAGGCAACCAGAAAGTCACTTCAAAGGGAATTCTCATTTCGGTCCTGGCGGGTCTGCTGATGTCGTTCTTTTACCGGTTTGTGGCTGCTTCCATGGATCTTGATAATTTTGTGACGCCGGCAGCAGGTAAGATGACGCCCTACACCGCTATGGTGGTCTTTTCCATAGGGATATTCCTCAGTAACTTCATTTTCAATACCATAGTGATGAAGAAGCCCATCAGTGGTGAACCGACCAATTATAGGACCTATTTTAAAGGGAACTTCTCCATTCACCTGGTCGGCGTGCTGGGCGGCCTGATATGGGGCATCGGCAACTCTTTCAATCTGATAGCTGCAGGAAAAGCAGGAGCAGCCATTTCCTATGGTTTAGGTCAGGGTGCTACGCTTGTAGCTGCCTTGTGGGGGGTGTTTATCTGGAAAGAATTTAAAAATGCACCCAAAGGAACCAGCTGGATGCTGGTGTGGATGTTCTTCCTCTTTATCCTGGGAATTGTTTCTATTATTTATGCCGGGCAATAATCATTGCAGTTCTTCATTGGCACTGGACGGTTAAACCCGTTGTAAACTATTTGACAACCAATTTGGTGACTACCGGCAGGTGATCTGACGGATACCTCCGTTCTACATTGTCCGTCAATACTCCGTATTTCAGAACATCGATTCTTGGGCTTACAAAAATGTAGTCTATAAGTTCAGTCAACGGCGAGTCAAATTTAAAGCCATTGAATGTTCCTGAAGGCCCGTATGGAGGCGTTGCCGATGCCTGGCGGGAGTCTTTTAAAAGGGTTTGCATGGTTTTAATCTGTTCGGTTTGCGGGGTTGAATTAAAGTCGCCCACACAAATTACTGGTTTTTCCCCGGCGATTTCCCGAATCTTTTTAACCATCAGTTTTCCTGATTCTACCCTGGCCACAACGCCCTGATGATCAAAATGAACGCAAAAAAAGAAAAACACTTTGGACGTTTCCAAATCTTTGAATTTCCCCCAGGAGCATATCCGGTTACAACAAGTTGCATCCCAACCAAGTCCGGGTTGTTCAGGATTTTCTCTTAACCAGAAATCGCCTGAATCGAGCAGTTTAAACCGATCTTTTTTGTACAGAATGGCTGCGTGTTCTCCCTTATCCATCCCATCTTCGCGACCATGACCCGTATAGGCAAATCCTTCCACTTCACAAAGGTCTTTTAACTGACCAAGGAATCCTTCCTGGGTTCCATAAATGTCGAATTCATGGAAGCGGACCAACCCTTTCACTGTCTCTTTTCGGTTTGGCCATGCATTTATTCCATCGACAGGGTTGTTTTGTCGCAAGTTATAGGTCGCCACCACGATGGGTTTGTTGGGTTTTGCACTGGCTACTCCCAATATCATTAAGAAAGCCAAAAGGAGTAAAAAAGTCTTCTTCATATTCATTTAGAATTTATTTTTTTTCAAGCATTTTGATGAAATAACCTCCAACCACCGACCGGGCCTGGAAGCCGACTTGTTTGGCATCGGTTGTTTCGTACCAGTCGGTCATGGGCACGCGGCTGGGCGTTTCGTTAACAAACAAATGTACAGGATCAATAATTTTCCGGAAGGTATTATCATCGTTGGCCAGCGTTGCTGTCCAAATGATCCAATCGGCTTTGGTATAGGTTTTCCGGTTATCCAGAGGCAATCCGTATTTGTTTAGTTTGGTGAGGTAATAAGCTGTTTCCTTTTGGGCAACTTCCTTTGGAAAAATATGGAGCCCGAGAAGCTTGTCCCAAACCAGGTTATATTTTTGGCTCCAGGTTCCGGGTTGGTCGAATGTTAACCGGTAATGATCACCATCGTTAGCCATCTTCTCCCATTGGGCTGCCATTTCACGGGCTTTGGCAGTGTAGGTTTGAGCAATGCCGGTTTTGCCAAGCATTTGTGCCAGTTGTCCGTAACAGGCGACGCCCAGGATGGCTTTAACCGAAAGATTGGCATTGTGGGCAAAGTGACCTGCAAAATCATCGGTGCAAAGCTGGTTTTCGGGATCGAGCCCATTTTGAAGCAGGTAGTTGGCCCAGGTTGTCAGTACATCCCAGTGCTGTTTCGCGTAGTTGGCGTTACCTTCCTTATGGGCAATTGCCCCGGTCAGAATCAGCATGTTTCCGCTTTCTTCAACCGGCATGTCGCCACCATAAGTCTGTCCGTTGGCTTTGGGGTATGTACCCACATCGTGTGCTGGGAAAGGTTTAGACCACTTTCCGCTTTCCGAATAATAAAAAATGGGGTTCATCATTCCCTTCAACAAATCGGGATTATAACGCAGATAGAGTGGAGCCGAAGGATAAGTGATGTCAACCGTACCGATTGAGCCATTGCTGAAGTTCTCCTTCGAAAGGAATAAAATATGGCCTTGTTTATCCTTCACCAGCTTATGCGCTGCTATCGACTGGCGGTATGCAGCAACACACAATTCAGCATAGTTTTGTCCGCCGGCCTGCATCGCTTCATCCCAAAGCCGGGAGTCAAATTCGTTGCATTTTCTTATGATGTCTTTTTGATCCTTGTCTGCTGCCTTCAGTGCATTGGCGATGGTAACTTTCCCGTCTTCTTTCCACCAGGCCATCAGGTTATCGCCAAAATACTGAATGCTGTACAAATCGTCGTAGGCCAGCATCACTGTTCCTGAAACCGGTTGGGATGAAACCGGCCCCATAGCTTCGGTACAAGCCAGAACCGGCATGGCCTCATTCATTTTTGCGTTCATCTTATAGGTTCTGTCCTGATCAAGTTTGCCGTTGTGCACAAATTGCAATTTAGTTTCCTGATATCCGCCCAACGCGTAACTCCGGTTTGCCGATGTCTTTCCGCAGAGGTAGAAATATCCCCAGTCAATGCGCACATTGTCGCCTTTCTTCTCCAGAACGGGTTGTAGAACTGTTCCGGTTTTCAGACAGGTAAGCCCATCGGTCTGGGTCTTTTCGAGAGTCACTTCCTGCAGCATGTTGTGGACCCCCCATTCGGGAGTCGCCTCAAAATAGATTTGTACCTCGTGCCTGGCGCCATCAGTTGACGAAACCGTGTAATTGATGTAATTTACCGGCCGTGATAATATTTCCAGACGATCAGTCAGCAGCGGAGATACAAAATTTAGCTTCAGGTCGATCGGTCCGCATGCAAATTCGTAATGGGTTTGCGTTGCCGACAGGGCCACCGACTTTTGAACAACCGTTTGCGGAAATATTTCTCCTTTTTCGTTTTCCTGGTATAGTCCGAAATCGACATAACCGCCACCAGCCTTATTCTGACAATGGACGGCAATCACATTCTTTCCACCGGGATTTAACAGTTTGCTCAGATCATCGTCCAGAAAAAGCACCACGTTGTTAAACCACGAGAATCCGGTTTCAACAATCTTTTTCCCGTTCAGGAACAACTCAAAAATGTCGTCATGCGAATACATCAGCATGATTTTTTGAGCCGGTAGCGGTGAGTTGAGTGTGAATTCGCGGCGTATCCAGATCTCTTTTGTTTCCCACAACGTACCAAGTACCGGCTGACCTTTCGTACCAAAAGCTCCCTTGCCGTCGTTCCAGCTTTTGTCGCTGAAACCAGGTTTTTCCCAACCTTCAGCAGGTTCGTTCAGTATATATTTCCCATTCCAGCCTCCTCCATCGGCCATAGGTAAAAGTGTATTTTTCGGGACATCTTCTTTTCCCAAAAAACGATATATTTTCCCGTCTACCCTGATGGCACCAATGAGACCATGCCGCTTGCCAGTCCAGTGGACCACTTCGCCATCGAAAAGCTGGTTAGTATTCGACCAGGCGCTGGTATAAGGGTCAATGGTTATCAGCGGATATGCCGGAGCCCTGAGATTCCGGGTTTTACCGGTTGGAGCAAATTTCTCAGCCCTGCACAAAAATGCCGAAAACAGTATAGCCAGCAATCCATAGCTCAGATTCTTCAGCAGGTTACCGGACAAGATGTTTTTATTATTCATAGATTATAAGATTATTTTGTTTATGATATTGATTTTAATTTTGTTCGTTTCGTAACAATGAAAATCTATTTCATAATAAGGTATTTACTTACTTCTTCCCCTTTAGTGTCTTTTCGTTGTACTGTTATCTTTTGCTGATCTGCATCCATCTTCAGTGAAGTATTGAACGAATTTATCAAAATCGGGAATTTGACTGCATTATTGGGTTCAATCAGTTGATACCGATGCGTGTGCCCGCAAAGCATGAGACTAATTTCCGCCTGATTCAGAACCGGCAAACATTTTGGTTGCAGCATCCATAAAGCCGCCAAAGAACTGGGTTTCGTCA
Organism: Prolixibacteraceae bacterium; assembly: GCA_027451165.1. Taxonomy (GTDB): domain Bacteria; phylum Bacteroidota; class Bacteroidia; order Bacteroidales; family Prolixibacteraceae; genus UBA1413. Next base: position 16,876 of record DAIDJX010000035.1, read on the forward strand.
TTCATCTTGAGACTTTTATACTTAACTCAAAATAATATTATTGAATGAATTTCTTTTAATTCTGAATATGTTTCAGCCAGACAAACCTATAATTCCACTTTCACTACGTCGTCCATTTCGGTGCGAAGATCAGCAGGCACGGTGAATTTGATGAATCCATCCCGGTAGCTATATGAAAGCGGAGCTTTAGTCCGAAGCAAAATGACCGATTTGGGTTGTTTGTCGGGTTTTAGCGAAACCTGTTGCTTGAAATCGGGCAGCAAATGCAGGTACCAGTTCTTGTCAAGGGTCGTAATCATCACGTTGCTGCGTTCAACACCGGGCGAAGGGCCCGCTCCGATAACCGATTCACGGCTGTGTTTCATCCATATGGCGATACCTTCCATTTGCAGGTAGTAATTCGGATGCATCTCGCCATTTCC
>DAIDJX010000036.1 GCA_027451165.1 Prolixibacteraceae bacterium
AGGACTGTTCTTCTCCTCTGCCTTGAGGTTCTGTCACCACCTTGCCGTGACCCGTTTCATCCACGGTCCACCTTTGCGGCTTACCTTGAACGAGACTCCTTCACCCTTAGTGGCGTTATATCTATAAAACAACATGCAATACACAAGAAAAGCCGTGTCGATCTAACCTGTCATTCCTACTTCTTATCATACTTCGGTTCTTTGAGCATCTCTCCAGAAAGGAGGTGTTCCAGCCACACCTTCCGGTACGGCTACCTTGTTACGACTTAGCCCCAGTCGCTGGTTTTGCCCTAAATCGCTCCTTGCGGTCACAATCTTTAGGCACCCCCAACTCCCATGGCTTGACGGGCGGTGTGTACAAGGCCCGGGAACGTATTCACCGCGCCATGGCTGATGCGCGATTACTAGCGAATCCAGCTTCACGGAGTCGAGTTGCAGACTCCGATCCGAACTACGAGAGGCTTTCGAGATTCGCATCTTATCGCTAAGTAGCTCCCCTCTGTACCCCCCATTGTAACACGTGTGTCGCCCCGGACGTAAGGGCCGTGCTGATTTGACGTCATCCCCACCTTCCTCGCACCTTACGGTGGCAGTCTCGCTAGAGTCCCCAACTTTACTTGCTGGCAACTAACAGTAAGGGTTGCGCTCGTTATGGGACTTAACCCGACACCTCACGGCACGAGCTGACGACAACCATGCAGCACCTTGGAGATTGTCCGAAGAAGGCCACCTTTCAGCAGCTGTCAATCCCCATTTAAGCCCAGGTAAGGTTCCTCGCGTATCATCGAATTAAACCACATGTTCCTCCGCTTGTGCGGGCCCCCGTCAATTCCTTTGAGTTTCAACCTTGCGATCGTACTCCCCAGGTGGATCACTTATTGCTTTCGCTAAGCCGCTTACTGTATATCGCAAACAGCGAGTGATCATCGTTTACGGCGTGGACTACCAGGGTATCTAATCCTGTTTGATCCCCACGCTTTCGTGCCTCAGCGTCAGTCATGGATTAGTAAGCTGCCTTCGCAATCGGCGTTCTGTGTAATATCTATGCATTTCACCGCTACACTACACATTCCGCCTACCTCATCCATACTCAAGTCCTACAGTATCAATGGCAATCCTATCGTTAAGCGACAGACTTTCACCACTGACTTATAAAACAACCTGCGCACCCTTTAAACCCAATAAATCCGGATAACGCTTGCATCCTCCGTATTACCGCGGCTGCTGGCACGGAGTTAGCCGATGCTTATTCCTATAATACCGTCACATCCCGACACGTCGGGACTTTTCTTCTTACAGAAAAGAAGTTTACAACCCATAAGGCCTTCTTCCTTCACGCGGAATGGCTGGTTCAGGCTCGCGCCCATTGACCAATATTCCTCACTGCTGCCTCCCGTAGGAGTCTGGTCCGTGTCTCAGTACCAGTGTGGGGGATTATCCTCTCAGAACCCCTACTGATCGTCGCCTTGGTAAGCCGTTACCTTACCAACCAGCTAATCAGACGCATGCCCATCTTATACCACCTCAGTTTTATCATCCAGACCATGCGACCCAAATGACATATGGGGTATTAATCCGCGTTTCCACGGGCTATCCCCCTGTATAAGGCAAGTTGCATACGCGTTACGCACCCGTCCGCCGGTCTCGGGGATTGCTCCCCTACCCCTCGACTTGCATGTGTTAAGCCTCCCGCTAGCGTTCATCCTGAGCCAGGATCAAACTCTCCGATGTAATCAAAAAGTTTATATATCTTTCACTCAGGTCTACCTTTTCATTGGAATTGACAAAGTGTTCTTGTTTCACCTTGCTTTTTGTGCTTCATTATTTCTAAAGAACTCTTTTCCTTTTTTTTCCCCCCGCTAACCCCAGATTCACATCTCTGGCTAATACGGCTCTCATGCTCCCCCTCTCTCAATCTCCACCCATTCTTCCCCTCAGCTCATTCCCTCCTTTTTGGGCCGGCAAATGTAGAAAGAGTTTTTCATTCACCAAACATTTTTGACACTTTTTTTGTTTTTTCGTGTCATCATTTCGTTAAAGAACTTGTTTAAAAGTGGCCGCAAAGGTATAGGACAATCGTGCAGATTTGCAACAGATGATTTGAAAAAAATCAATAAAATTTCAACGCATTGAAAAACAGCACCTAAACAAGGTTACATAAAATTAACATTGCTGTTTTCTCCCATTCCACCGTGTTAAATCAATCAGAATTCATGATCTCTGCAAAAGAAAATGTATTTTCGTAGTCTTGTACAATCTTAAATATACGGAATGAGAGTTACAGAAAAAAGCCTGGTTATCATACCCACCTATAACGAAAAGGAAAATGCAGAAAAGATCATCCGTAAAGTGATGACCATGAAAACTCCATTCCATATGCTTTTTATTGATGATAACTCTCCCGATGGGACCGCCGGCATCATTAAAAGCCTGCAGCCTGAATTCAACGGCCGGCTCTTTCTGTTGGAAAGGGAAGGGAAGCTGGGACTTGGAACTGCCTATGTTGCAGGGTTTCGCTGGGCCATTGAAAAACAATACGATTACATTTTTGAGATGGATTGCGATTTTTCGCATAACCCGGATGATCTGGAGCGGCTGTTGATCACCGTTCAGAATGGGGCAGACCTGGCCATTGGCTCCCGCTATATTTCCGGCATCAACGTTATAAACTGGCCGCTGGGCCGGGTATTGATGTCGTATTTTGCCTCTGTGTATGTCAGGGTGGTTACCGGAATGAAAGTGATGGACACCACTGCCGGCTTTAAGTGTTATCGCAGAAAAGTGCTTGAAGCGATCCACTTTGATGAAATCGACCTGAAAGGATATGGCTTTCAGATTGAAATGAAATTTACCGCTTATAAAATGGGATTTAAGATAGTCGAAGTTCCTATTATATTCACCGACAGGAGGGAAGGAACCTCGAAAATGACAGGAGGAATTTTCAGTGAGGCGCTGTGGGGTGTTCTGAAAATGAGAATCAGGAGTTTCTGGAAGAAATATTAACAAGAGGGCTGAAAGCAAGAAACAAGAAATAAATAATAAAAAATAAGGAACGTGTAAAAACAATATGCCAACGGGATTCATCATTAAGAATGCGGAGATCATCAATGAAGGGGAACGATTCACCGGACAAGTCGTGGTTGAAGGCGAATTAATCAGCCGTATCATCCGGGGTCCTCTTCCGGAGGATTTTCCTTCCACTGGCCTGACTGTTGTTGATGCCACAGGACTATACCTGATTCCCGGCGTTATTGATGACCAGGTCCATTTCCGTGAACCGGGTCTGACCCACAAGGGTGACATCTCTTCAGAAAGCAGGGCCGCTGTGGCCGGAGGAGTAACTTCTTTCATGGATATGCCCAACACCCTTCCCCAGACTGTCACTCAGGAACTGCTGGAAGAGAAATACCAGAGGGCTGCCGAAGTATCGGTTGCCAATTACTCATTCTTAATGGGAACGACCAACGATAACCTGGACGAGGTGTTGAAAACTGACCCTTCCAGGGTTTGTGGAATCAAAGTCTTTTTAGGTGCATCTACCGGCAACATGCTGGTCGACCGGCGGGAAACGCTTGCTGAATTGTTCCGGCAGGCTCCCACGCTGATTGCTGTTCATTGTGAAGATGAAACCGTCATACGAGCACGCTCGGAAGAAGCCAGGGCCCGTTTCGGTGAAGAAGTCCCCTTTTCCTGGCATCCGGTGATCCGGGATGCAGAGGCCTGTTACCGTTCCTCGGCGAGTGCTGTGGAACTGGCTTCGCGTTATGGAACCCGGCTTCATGTCTTCCACCTCTCAACTGCCCGGGAGATGGATCTTTTCCAGCCGGGCGACCTCCGGAGTAAAAATATTACGGCAGAGGTATGTGTCCATCACCTTTGGTTCACGGATCAGGATTACAGCAGGCTGGGGTCACGCATTAAATGGAACCCAGCCATCAAATCGGCTGAAGACCGGGAAGCACTGTGGACAGCCCTGCTGAACGACAGGCTGGATGTCGTGGCCACTGACCACGCCCCGCATACCCTTCAGGAAAAGAGTCAACCCTATTTTAAAGCGCCCTCCGGAGCGCCCCTGGTGCAACATTCCCTTCAGGCTATGCTGGAAATGAGTTTGGAAGGGAAAATTACCATCGAACAGGTGGTCAGGAAAATGTGTCATGCTCCGGCTGATCTTTTCCGCATCACAAGAAGAGGATACCTCAGGGAAGGCTATTATGCTGATCTGGTGCTGGTGAACCCAGGGCTTGCCACCACGGTCACCCCGGAAAACATACTTTACAAATGTGGTTGGTCCCCTTTGGAAGGGGTGACTTTTGGTCATACAGTTACCCATACCTTTGTAAACGGACAACTGGCCTGGAGTCAGAACAGGATTAATCCGGATATCCGCGGAATGCGGCTATTGTTTGACTGAAAAAAAAACCTCCACCGGTAAACCGGTGGAGGCAATGGGGATAATATCGAAAAGATGATTAATCTAAGACAATAAGCAAGTACTTGGAAACTTTCCAGAATTCAGCTGAATTGTCAATGAACAGGGTATCGGCCCTTTTCTCACCCGAAATATGATATGAACCCACCGGATGCACACTGACTACCTTTACTTTCTTCACCATCAAAGGAAGGATGTCGAATTTCCGGATGTCTACTTCCGTAAAATAATCACGGTTGAAATCTTTCTTCATCTTCAGGGCACGACCCATACCAAGAACGCCGCCTTCTTTTTCCAGGACATTGTTTTCTTTCAGTTCCTTAACTGTACCGATGGCATAAAAAGCCTTGTTTAAAGCCACAGTTTGTTTGTCGATCACCTGGGTTTTCTCCTGGCTTTCCTGCGTAACCTTCTGAACCTGACCGGTCAGCTGGGTTACATCAATATTCAAACGCTGAACATCCTGCCTCAACTGTTCAATTTCAGCATCTTTCATTTCAATCTGGGAATTCAGGTTGGCAATCATTTTCTCAAATTCAGCTACCATACCCTGAAGTTGTCCGATCTTCGCATTGGCACCACTCAGTTTCTTCTGAAGATTGGCGGTCATTTCCTTATTCTTCTGCAAGAGCTGGTTCAGGAGCGCAATATCTTCCATAATTTGCCTTTTCTGGCTGGCTTTCAGTTCTCCGGACTGACTGCTGGATACCGTGACCAGTTTTTCAATAGCCTTAATCGAATCCAGGTTCGACTGAATTTCATTATAGCCTGAAAGAAATTCCATGATGGCAGAATCCTTTTCATAAGTGACCTGAGTAAGACTGTCGCGAACGACACTCAAACGGTCAATTTGTTGCTGCCGGTGTTTACATCCGAAAAATACGGTCATTAACAATACTAGAACAAAAAACTTCTTCATTTTATGTGATTTAAAATTTGTTACTATTTCGATCATACAAAATTAATGTTTCAGCAAACCTGCATTCAGAATTCATTAACACAGTATCATAATTATCAATTATTTCACCTGAAATTGATATTAATTTCACTTTGGACAAACGAAACCTGTCTTACTTTATTTTCCGGAAAGAATTAAGTAACACAAACTTAAGATTACAGATGCTTGCCCGAACATGCCCCCCTCAGATAGCGGGTGTCATCATTTATCAATATATGGCACGAAAGTGAATGATAAGGTTAGGCAATACTCATTATCTTTAGTCCGGAACAAACCATTCAGAAATGAAAAACTTACCGGGACCAACGTCTGTCAGATTAGCCTCCATCGACATTTTCCGAGCACTGATTATGCTGTTGATGATTTTTGTGAATGACCTCTGGAGCCTGAGTGGCATTCCGGAGTGGCTGGAGCACACAGCCGCGAACGACGATGGCATGGGGCTGGCGGATGTTGTTTTTCCGGCCTTTCTGTTCATTGTGGGTCTATCCATCCCGTTTGCTGTTCAGAACCGGATATCGAAAGGGGAAAGCCAGACAAGAATTGCCGCCCATATTCTGTTAAGATCGGTAGCCCTGATCGTAATGGGACTGTTCCATGTCAATTTTGAAAATATGGCGCCAGCTCTTGTTCCGGTTTCCCGGCCTGTTTTTGAGATTATAATGACCATTGCCTTCTTCCTGATTTGGAACGTATATCCGAAGGAAGGCAAAATCCGCAGGTTACCAGTTTGGTGGTTACAGACTGCAGGAATTGTAGTGCTTGTTATCCTGGCTATGATATACAGAGGGGGAGATGCTGAGAATCCGGTCTGGTTGCGGCCATACTGGTGGGGCATTCTTGGACTTATCGGATGGGCCTATCTGCTGGGTTCACTTCTTTATTTGGTGGTACGAAAAAGATTCTGGCTGATCATTCTGGTAGTCATTGTCTTTCAATTCCTGAATTTTCAGGAGTTTAGTCCGCTGTTCGGTGATTTGCCCCGGCTGAAATTGATCATCAGCGCGTCCAACTATGCCCTGGTGATGAGTGGTGTTCTGGCTTCCGCCTTATTGCTGCAGATTCCACTCAAACCAGGCCGGCAGTGGATTTATTTTTCCATCCTCCTGCTCCTTGGAGGGTTGTATATCATCTATGGGTTCCAGGTCAGGCCACTGGATGGCATTTCGAAAATCAAGGCCACTCCCTCCTGGACATCCATTTGCGCCGGACTGAGTTTTCTGGCTTATGCAGTAATTTACCTGGTTACCGTGAAATACAGCCTGACCAGGTGGGCAAAAATCATTGAGCCAGCTGGCAGTATGACCCTTACCTGCTACCTGGTTCCTTACCTGGTCTACCCCATACTGACATTAGCGGGTTGGCAGTGGCCTGAATTTCTTTCCACCGGAGGTGTGGGTCTGCTGAAGTCATTTTTGTTTGCCATGGCAGTCATTTGGATGGCCGGGTTACTGGGTAGAATGAAGATCAGGCTGAAAATCTGATTTCGGATTTCGGATGTACGATTTCGGATTTTTGGAACCACATAGGCACAGTAGGACACAATAGAGAAAAATTCTATGATCTCTATGTGTTCTATGTGTTCAATGTGTCTATTGTGGTTCAATGAATTGCGGATTTCGGACTTCAGGCAGGGGCCAGCCAGGTGAAGGGTACCAGGGGAATGTTACGTAATATCCAGAAAATCACTACAACGGCAAGTATTATCCATGGGGTATTTTTTCTGTACAGCAAATCCGGCCAATTCAGCCTGAAATATCTGTTTATTCCCGGGCGGACCAGGTGATATGCGATAAAGAGGCCTGCCGGAAAAAGTAAAAAATTATAGTGCAAGGCCTCCGGAAACCTGAAATGCAGAAAACTGTGAACAGCGCGCTGCGATCCGCACCCGGGACAATACAAGCCAGTCCAAACGTACAACGGACATTTCGGGAACAGGATTGACTTTTCAGGATTGTGAAAATAAAAAAACAGTACCAGGCCCACTGCAACCGGCAGCAGGAAGACAAGCAACCATTTGTTACCCTTACCAGTTGAAAACATCCGACAATATGGCTACTCCTATCCCGGTGGTAATCGCTCCGATGAAAATGATCACTGCCGATCCCACAGCCAGCCACATCCACAACCGGGCATTTTTGCTCGATTGTCTGGCCCCGTCAACATCACCGGCCTGCCATTTGGAGTTTACCTGGGCAGCATAGATGATCGAGACAATTCCTAAGATCTGGCAGCAAAAGAGGGTGGCCAGAATGGCACCGATCAGGTAGTTGGAAGGGGGTGTTGCCGCTGGTGACGGAGAATTCTGATAAGGTATCTGTTCGTCCATTGGATCAGGTTTAAAAATTGATACTCAAAGTTAGTGGAAATTTGGGAAATGCGCAAAAAAGAAGAGAAAAGGGTTCCCACACTTAACATCACGGCGTCTCATTATTAACAGCGGGTTGGGCATGAGGTTGCTTCACCCGCCAAAAGGCGGATTACCAATGACGGTTGGAAAAGCAGATATAAGGGTGACCTGCACAACAGGAAAACATGCAGATCCTTCCTCTCCGCCGGCTGGCGGATTCGTCAGGATGACAAGGGCCGCCATGAGAGGAGGGGGGGAACCCTTGTCATGCCGACGACCGGAGGGAGGAGACATCTGCAAGTATGCCATAGAAACCAAACAAACATTTGATATTAACATTCTTTAACTGATAATACAGTTAATAAACTGACTTTTTAGTTGTATAACTGAAAAATCAGTTATACTTTTACGCCATTAAAATTTCAGAAGATGAATCATAAACTGACCAAAAAGGAGGAGGAGCTGATGAAAATCCTCTGGAAACTGAAAAAAGCTTTTGTCAAAGAGATCGTGGAACAATATCCGGATCCGAAACCGCACTACAACACCATCTCATCGCTGGTCAGGTTGCTGCAGGATAAAGGTATTGTCGGGTTCACCCAATACGGAAATACGTATGAATACTTCCCCCTGATCTCCAGGGAAGAATATCGCGGTTCCTTTATGAAACAGGTGGTCAGCGATTATTTTGACAATTCCTACAAAAATGCGGTGGCCTTCTTTGTCAGGGAGAAGGGTTTAAAGCCTGAAGAACTGGAAGAAATTCTCCGGATGATCAAAGAAAAATAAAAATGGAAACGCTGTTCGCTTATTCGGTCAAGGTGGCCATTGCCATAGTCTCCTTTTACCTTTTTTATTATCTGGTCCTGCGACGCCGGAAAGATTTCCGCTTCAACCGGATCTATCTGGGCAGTTCCTTTTTGCTGAGTTTCCTGATACCCCTTATCACCTTTCAAATCGTAAGGCATGATTCCCGTCCTTTGGTGTTGCTTCCGGAACAGACCGCCACGGACGTGCTGCCGGCAGTTCCGGTTTCGGCCGGACCGGATGTGATGACCTGGATTTTTTATGGATTTTTGATGATCACAGCATTTTTTGTTGTCCGGCTGATTGCGGGTTACCTCAGGGCTCATCAGATTGTCAGGAACTGCAGGGTATCTGAAATGGGCGGGATCAGGATCCATGTTTCAGAAGAGGAAATACATCCCTTTACTTTCTTCCGGAAGATTGTGGTACCCGGAAGCATCCTGAACCATCCGGACCAGCACATCATTCTGAAACACGAAATGGTTCATGTCCAGGAAAAACACACGCTGGATATCCTTTCTTCAGAAATATTGTTCCTGCTTCAGTGGTTTAATCCTTTTGCGCTGATGCTGAAAGCAGCCATCCGGAACAACCTGGAGTTCCTGACCGATCAGGAAGTATTACAGCAACATGATATGCAGCGCTATCAGCTGGCCATGGTGGCGCTGGCCGGGAAAAAAGGAACCATCCCCTTTCTCAATGCCTTAAACGGAAGTGACTTAAAAAACAGAATAATCATGATGAAACAGAAAACAGAAAACAAGAGCAATTTTTCGCGCCGTCTGATGGTCATCCCGTTGCTGACCATCCTGATTGCCGGTCTTTCCAACAAAGAGTTTACCGCAGCTCCCCTTCCGGAGCAATCGTGGAAGATGTCTCCGGAATTCCTGCCTGAAGCTGACATCCAGGTAAATGATTCTGCAAAGAAGAAAAAAGAAGAGGTGGTGGTCATCGGCTACCCGGCAAAAAGCACCAAAGTGTGGTCCATTTCAAAAGCGGATCCGGGAAACGCAGCGGGAACCGCAAAAATGGTGACCGGCGTGCAGCTGAACAGTGGAGATACTTTACCCGGAAAAGGGGAAGTAAAGGTGATCGGTTATGGCATCCAAAAGGGAGGCAACAATTTCACCGGGGATTCCCTGAAGGTCAGGATTAGAAATTCAGGCAATCAGGCTCAGCCCCTTTACATTCTGGACGGAACGGAGATCGCCTCCCCGGATGTCATTTCTCCGGAAAACATCGAAAGCATTTCTGTCCTGAAGAATGAATCGGCAACAGCGCTCTATGGGATGAAAGGGAAGAACGGGGTGATCATCATTACTTCCAAAAAGAAAGATAATCATCCGACTGATCCTCTGCTGCTGATTGATGGTAAAGAAAGCAGCAAAAAAGTGAAGGATATTGATCCGGAAGAAATTCAATCCGTCAGTGTGTGGAAAGGGGAAAAGGCTGCTGAAAAATATGGCAGGAAAGGGGAAAACGGGGTGATTGAGATAGTCCTGAAACAACCTGCAGCGGAAAATTCAGGAGATATCACTTCTGTTGATAATATCCGGAAACACATCGCACAAAACATCCTTTATCCGGTTCAGGCTCAGAAAAATGGTGAACAAGGCAGCGTAAGGATTTATGCCTATATTAACGGTTCCGGAAAAATCACCCAGATCACTGAAACCAAACCCAAAGGGGAAATCCGGAATATCGACGAAGTAGTCGTTGTGGGCTATGGTTCCTCACCCGGAATGAAAAACAACGGTAAACAGTCGGAGGCACTGAAGGAAGAAGCAGCCCTTTGCGTAAAGAACCTGCCGGACCTCCATATCCCGGACCTGAAAAATTCATGGGTCGCTTTTGATTTTAAGTTTGTGCTGCAGTAGATTTATACGGTTCCGATCTTTCTGCAAAACCACCGCCGCTGCACTACCTGCAAAGACAGTTGTCTCATCTGCAGTTGTGGTTGCTAAGAAAGATCGGAACCGTCCATTCACAAAACCACTGCCACTGCACTACCTGCAAAGGCGGTTGTCTCTTCTGAGGCTGTGGTTGCTAAGAAAGATCGGAACCTTAATTCTTAAAAAAAAATCAAAAGAACTTGCATTCTAAAAAAAAATTGTATATTTGTACTATTGTTTTAGTACACTATATTTATATGACACCATGATTAAATTCCATTTGGATCCAAAAGCGGGCATCCCCTTCTACCGGCAGATCATTGATCAGATCCGCTTCGGGATTGCCTCGGGAGCCCTTGCCGTCGGGGAGCAACTACCCACCGTCAGGGCGCTTGCCGTGGAACTGAAGGTCAACCTTAACACGGTGGCCAAAGCTTACAAGGAACTGGAAATCCAGAAAATTCTGGAGACACAGCAGGGAACCGGAACTTTTATCAATACCGGTGGTACCCTTTTGTCTGATCTTGAACGGAAACAAAAGCTGAAAAGCATTCTCCGTGAATTTACCACCGTGATCCTCAGTTACGGTTTTACCATTGAAGATGTTATTAACGAACTTAAAAATCAAAAACCATGAAAAATCTCAATCCAATCTCCTTCACCGTTTTTCTGATCCTCGGCGCAGGTTGTGCAGCGCTCTACCTCCTGAGGTATATCTCAGTGCCACTCTTTTCAGGAGGAATCCTTCTTTCCATTCTGATCGCTTCGTCCATTCATATTGCTGACCAGTGGGAGAAAGCAGTGGTGCTTCGAATGGGAAAATTCATCGGGCTGAAAGGCCCAGGTCCCTTCCTGATCATCCCGATCATTGACCGGGTAAACAATTACATTGATCAGAGGGTCAGGGTTAATTCCATCAAGGCGGAACAAACCCTCACGAAAGACACAGTTCCGGTGAATGTGGATGCCGTGGTGTACTGGACTGTCTGGGATGTGGAAAAGGCTGCGCTGGAGGTGCAGGAATATGAGAATGCGATCATGTTTATTTCACAAACCGGGTTACGGGATACCATCGGGAAACATGAACTGGCTGATTTGCTTTCAGACCGTGAAAAGATCTCTTCGGAATTGCAGGTGATCCTCGATGAACAAACCAATCCCTGGGGCATAACCTGTCAGAATGTTGGCATCCGTGACATCATCATTCCGCAGAACCTGGCCGATGCCATGAGCAAACAGGCTCAGGCACAGCGGGAAAGGCAGGCCAGGGTCATCCTTGGAACGGCGGAAACAGAAATTTCGGAAAAATTTGCGGAAGCCAGTAAACAATACATACAAAATCCGGTTGCGTTGCAACTGAGGGGAATGAACATGCTGTTTGAAGGGTTGAAGGAAAAAGGTTCCATGATCATTGTTCCCAGCTCCGCCCTGGACTCAATGAATCTTGGGGCCATCGGGGGCTTGACCGCGTTGGCCCAACAAAAACAATAAAATAACTGCAGGGACAAGTCGCGACTTGTCCCTGCAGTTATTTTACAATGTGGCCTGGCCTGGTTCCCAGCCACAGGGGGTGAGGGCTCCGGTCTGAAGGGCTTCCAGCACCCTCAGTACCTCTGGGACATTTCTCCCGACAGAAAGGTCATTGGCGCACACCCAACGGATGATCCCGTCGGGGTCAATGATGAAAGTGACCCGGTAAGCTATCTTCTCTCCTTCTTCCAGAATACCGAGATCCTCGGCCAGGGATTTGCTGGTATCGGCCAGCATCGGAAAACGGAGCTTCTTCAGACCGGGGTGGGCTTCCCTCCAGGCGAGGTGAACGTATTCAGAATCAGTAGAGGCACCAACCAGGTTGGCACCAAGTTTTTCAAAGGCTTCAAAATAATCATTAAACCCGGTGATTTCGGTCGGGCAGACAAAAGTAAAATCTTTAGGCCACCAAAACATTACCGTCCATTTTCCATTCAGCATGTCATTCAACGTCAAGGTGTTGAATTCATGGCCAGGTTCAGTCGATACCACTGTTTTTTTGCTGAATTCCGGGAATTTCTTTCCAATAGATAACATATGTAAATAATTAAAGGTTAAAAAAATGATTTGGTCAATTTGTGAAGATTACAAATTAATCCTCGAAAAAACAAAGAAATGCATGGTTTGTTCACCTGGAATTTGAAAGAGCAGGAAATACCTGAAGATTTTTTTATAAATATTTTTTGACGCGTAAAAACTATTTTTCCGTATATTTAGCAGCTTAATCAACTATAATCAATAACGGATTTTCAATAAATTATTAACTATGAACAAGAAGACTGAAAAAAGCGGAATTTCCCGCAGAGCTTTTTTAGGCACTACGGCAGCAGCAGCGGCCGGATTTACCATCGTCCCGAGTAATGTGATCGCCGGTTTGGGGCATGTTCAGCCCAGCGATAAACTAAATATCGCAGGCGTCGGAGTCGGGGGGATGGGTAATTCCAACCTGAGAAACCTCAAGTCCCAGAACATAGTAGCGTGGGCTGATGTCGACTGGGGATACTGCAAACAAAACAAGATTTTTGAAAACTATCCTGACGCCAAACCTTACAAGGACTGGCGGAAGATGTACGACGAAATGGGCAAATCTTTTGATGCCGTAGTGGTGGCCACTGCCGACCATACGCACGCCACGGTTGCCGCTCATGCCATGACCATGGGCAAGCATGTTTATGTTCAGAAACCACTCACCCATACGGTATATGAATCCCGCCTGCTGACCAAACTGGCTGATAAGTATAAGTTGGCCACGCAGATGGGTAACCAGGGTTCATCCGGAGAAGGAGTTAACCTGGTTTGTGAATGGCTGGTTAACGGCGAAATCGGGGAAGTCACCAAAGTGGAAGCCTTCACCGACCGTCCGATCTGGCCACAGGGCTTGAACCGTCCGGAACCGGGCATGTGGGTACCAGATACCCTGGATTGGGATCTTTTCATCGGACCAGCACCGATGCGTCCCTACCATTCCCTCTATACTCCCTGGAACTGGCGCGGTTGGTGGGATTTCGGCACCGGCGCCCTTGGCGACATGGCCTGCCATATCCTGCATCCTGTATTTGTCGGCCTCGAACTGGGTTACCCGACCAAGGCTCAGGGCAGCTCCACCCTCTTGCTGAACGACTGCGCACCCAACGCCCAGATGGTGAAACTCACCTTCCCGGCACGCGCTGCAAAACGGCCATGGAAAGGCATGAAAAAAGGCGCCTTGCTGCAGGGTGTGGAAGTCACCTGGTACGACGGAGGTCTTCAACCCATGAAACCCGCCGGATGGCCGGAAGGAAAAAGCATGAACGATTCCGGTGGTGGTGTCATCTTCCACGGAACAAAAGACAAACTGATCTGCGGTTGCTATGGCGTTAATCCATGGCTGCTCTCAGGACGCGTGCCGGAAGCTCCGAAATTCCGCCGCAGAATCGACAAAGCTACCAATGGCGGTCATGAAATGGATTGGGTCCGCGCCTGTAAGGAAAGTCCGGAAAACCGCGTGAAAACCGCTTCTGATTTCAGCGAAGCCGGTCCATTCAACGAAATGGTGGTGATGGGCGTACTGGCCGTCAGACTTCAGGCCCTGAACAAAGAACTGGAATGGGATGGTATCAACATGAAATTCAACAACATCGGCGATGCGAAAATCAAAACAGTCGTCAAAGACGGTTTCACCATCAAGGATGGCCACCCGACCTTTGCCAAAGACTGGACACCTGAAGTGAATGCTTCAGATTTTGCAGCCGAGCTGATCAAACATACCTACAGGAAACCCTGGACATTGCCGGATATGCCTGCCTGATCCGTTTCTGAAAGGTTAATATTTACAGGTAATCGGTATTCAGTAATCAGTAATCGGTTTCACGGTGCTGATTAAGGAATACCGATTCCTTTTTATTACCCCTTGTAAATTTCGGATTTCGGATGTGAGATTTCGGATGTGAGATTTCGGATTTATTTCAGATTCGATTTAAAAAATTCTCCGCATTATTCATTCCTGAAAAGGCGGATCAATGCTTCCACCGCCTGCTTGTCGTCAGAATAGAGAAGAGTGAACACCGGCAGGTTAAAATACCATGCCATAAACCGGGATGCCGCGTCTGGATTATTGGCAATCCACAGCTGGTGAATCAGTGCATTCATCAGGGTCAGGTTAGACTCCCTTTTCAGGCTGAATGCTACTTCCGGATCATACCGGACAAAAATAATTGCTCTGGCTGGCACCCTCATTTCAGTCGAAATTTCAGCAGTTTGGGGAATAAACCACTCATCCAATTCATCTTCCGGAGTTTCTTTCTGAAGGTAGCTCCCAATTTCAGGAAATACTTTTTTAATCAGGGGGAATGCACTGCTTTTTACTGAAATGGCTGCCGGAAAACTGCAGATTTCCGGGGAAGTCATGGCAATTGGGACAAAATCATCAGATAAAACGTGGAAGCCTGCTTTCATCAGGAAGGTGGCAATGGTACTTTTGCCACTGCCGGAATCACCAGTAAAAAGCAGTGCTGTATGTCCATCACTTACTGCGGAAGCGTGGAGCACCCCCATCCAATCATTCGTTTTCCTGTCATACAAATAATTGATTAATTGCAGGCTGAAAGCCCCCTGGTACCTTTCAGGCTCATCCTTGGGGAATATAAGCGTCTCCATCCGGTTGATCCGGAGCACAGCGAATTCTTCCTGGAAAAAAAGCTCGCAAAAAAATGGAGTATTTTCAATGCCGGCATCCAGTGTGTAAGGAGATAGAAAGGGATGAAACAATTCTTCCAGGTAAAGGTCTCCGAATGCCATCCTGAAATCTTTTGACCAGATGCGGTAATTTCTTATGCGATAAACCAGTGGTTCAGCTGTCCCACCGGATATCTTTTGTTCCGGCTCCAACCCATACTGCGCTTCCCTGTAAACCCGCTCCAGTTGTTCCATCACTTCTTTGGTAAATCTTTTGCTGTGATCAGCGGGCAGGTCATACCGGTGGCTACACGCTGAAGCAATGGTTTCCTGAAGTTCACCTTTTGCCAGGCATTCAAAAACGTAAAATGCCGGTTCCAGAAAACAGATATACCGGTTGATCCCTTCTATCCATACAATTCTCCATTCTTCAAAGTTATGTACTCTGAAATCAATAGGATCAGGAAGAAATGATGGTGCTTTACTCATCAAACAAAGATAGGGATTATATAGTTAGTGGATTTGGACAAATGCTGATGAGATGTACCGGAGCGAGGGATTGGACGGAATCAGATGCTCTCCCGGCGTATCCGGATCTGCAAAGCATTTCTGACCGGCTTTTCCGATACCAGCACCAGGTAACCTCCCCCACCGGCTCCGGAAATCTTCCATCCGACCGACTGATCTGCATATTCATTGATAATTTGCCGGATAGCAGGATTGACCATATGAGGAAACATGGCAACCTGGGCGTCAAACGACCGACGGAAACTCTTTCCGAAAAGCAAGGTATCCTTTACCATAATGGCTTTCCACACTGACTCAGCTGCTCCGGCCAGCTCTTTTGCTCCCTCGGGGCTAATGTGGGTATCCGATAAAACATCGAAATTTTTGTCCCTTGGAGACAAATTAATCAACCACAAACGCTTTTCGATCCATTGAAGCGTATCTTCACCTGTTACGCTGGTTATCCGTTCCGGCCAGTATTTACCAGCCGGATAATCGAGCCTGTTGACCCCCGGGAACACAATCCCAATGGAATCCTGGGAGCCACTAACATAACCATTCCCCGGTGGATTTTCAACACAAAAAAGAGTATACGCCAGTTTCTCAGGGTCCCCCTCCGGAATGTCGGTTTGCCATAAGTCTATTGCTTTCAGGCGGGTGGAGCTTGACATCCCGCTTCGATCGTTGAACTCAATGTCGGGTTCAATGGAAATGGTAATAACAGGTCCGGGATAAAACTTCGACACAAAGGGTTGGTCAAGCCAGCCTCCGGCCAAATCAAGCCGGAAGGGAATTCGACACTCCTTGCGAAGGGCAGTAGTTGAACGTGCCGGTAATCCATTGTGTGGCAACCGTTTACTGACAATTAATTCGATACCCAGTTCTGCACACAATTTTTGTTTATCAGGGGTGTACCCATCCTCATTTACAAAAAAGATATCCGGTTTCAGTTCCCTGAGCTCCTGCTCAAAATCCATCAGCCCTGAACCAGAATTGATCCAGGCTTCCTTCACCACCTTCAGCGCCCTGACCATATAAAGCCGTTCCCTGTCGGAGTTAACGGTTTTCCG
>DAIDJX010000037.1 GCA_027451165.1 Prolixibacteraceae bacterium
AGTATACCCGGCAAGCCCTTCAGCGAGCATATGCGGGATGAGTTTTTCGACATCCTCCCATTTGTGGTTTTTGTCGTGCAGGCGCTGGGCCAGCGGCTGACCGGCCATTTTCCAGCAGGCCCGGTATTCATTGAGCGGAAACCGCAATCCGAATTGTGCGTACAATTCACACTGCCGGTTGGGGGTTACCGACACTTTGCCCAAAGCATCCGCAGGGTAAAAGTTCATATCTCCCGCATCAAATTTGAATCCATCCACCCCAAAATCACGGACCAGCCGGTCGAGCTGGCTGCTAAACCACTCCACCGCCGCCGGGTTGGTGAAGTCGAGCAGGGCAGAATACCCGTTCCACCATTTGATGATGGCCGGATCACGGGCGGTATTCCAGGTAGCCGAGGTCTCCTTTTTCTGGAGGAGAAATCCCTTGCCCTTCATGATCTGACGTACAATGACCGCCTGGTCGGCACTGACAAACGGGCACACCCACAACATGACCTTGAAGCCCATGCGGTGCAGTTCATCCATCATTTTCCGGGGATCGGGGAAACGTCCGGGATGGAAATTCCAGAGACCATAATCTTCCTGCCAGGTGTCGTCGATCATGAGGACGCCCGGCTCAAAACCATTGTCAAGGATGGCTCCTGCATATTTGAGCACATCTGCCTGGTTCTGGTTGTAGGTCAGTTCAATCCAGGTATTGTACTGAGGTTTTGAAAACAGCAGTGGATCCGGCATTTTTCCTGATGCCGGGAAATAGAGCCGGGCAGCTTCCCGGCGCGCTTCGGCCAGGCTGTTCCCTGACCTGCCATGTCTGACTTCTCCGTGCGTTTTGGTGATCAGTATCCGGTCCCCTTTGATTTCAAAGGCATAAGGCTCTTCACTCCATATCCACAAACCCTTGTTGCCCAGCAACAGGGGCTGAACCTGGTTTTCCCGGTTGTTGGCATAGAAGTCAAAGGAATAGCCTTCGGAATAGGGCATCTGATGTCCATCTTTGATAATTCCCGACCATATCTTTTCGCCTGGAAGCAGGGGAATGGAGATTTCTGTCTGTGCCCGTAAAAACAGGGAAAAGAGCAAAAGAATCGGTAAAACGTTGACTTTCATATTTATGGTTGATTTAAAGATAACAATTATATGACCTCACCCCCAGCCCCTCTCCATCCAGGAGAGGGGTGCGCCCGATAACATTGCGGTTGATCATTGCAGATGGCATCCCCGCATTGGGCCCCTGCTTTTGGTGGGCTAAAACAACTAAAACTACGGGGCACATTGAAAAATGTAACTGTATTGATACCTGCCTGGCTTCAGCTGGTACTGATCCAGCACCGGCAAGCCCCAGGAATTATCACCACCGACCCCCATCTGGGCACAATCGATGTTTACCGTTGTATAGTTTTCCGGGAGAAGCTCAAAATTATGTTTTGACCTGCTCAGGGATTCCTGGCTGTATGGCCAGGCGCTGGCTGAAAACAGACCGCCACCTGTTGCCGTAAACTGAACAAAACCTTCCGGATCATTTAACTTAAACCATCGTATACCGGTCCGGTTGGCATTCTCCTGCGGCCGCACATAGGGTGTTATGAATTTCTCCGGCGGAAGATGGTAAATACCCACCGGAGAGCCCGTCTTCCGGTCAATGTAATTTTCGTGTGGCCCTGAACCATACCATTCCACCTCCGGAAGTTTCCGGTTAATTGTATATTGCATACCTATCCGGGGAACATTGGATGCAGTTGCAGGGATAACCATGTCAAAGCTGATGGCGATCTTTCCATCCGGACAGATGGTATGTGAGACCTCTGCCGTTGCCCCTGTTTTCCGGAAACGGTAACGGCTTTTCAAAACTGTACAGGAACCCGGCTGCGGTTCAACAGAAAGGTTTACCAGGTCATAATTTTCCCCTTCGTTCTCCCAGTCTTTCATTTTCTGGTTGACTTTCCAGCCCAGGTCGTTATCGGTGAGGGCCCTCCAAAAGTTAAAACGTACTTTATCAGCAATTACTGTTTTACCTCCCTTAGAAAATCCGGATATCAATCCGGTTGATTTGTCTATTTTCACTGAAAAATCCCTTCCGGAGAAAAGGTAAAATTCATTGGTTTCCGACATATCCGGTTTAACACCTTTGTCGTCAATTGAAACAGGTTTTGTTTTCTCTGGTTCCGTCAGCTTGAACTGTTCCCATGCGATCACATGGCCCTTTTTTGCCCAGACCGCATCTTCCTTCAGGGATACTGAAAAAGTAATAAAACACTCTTTCCCGGGATCAAAGTCCGGCTGTACCGGGAGGGTGAACACTTTTGCCGAGCACGGCCCGATATCCGGGGCTTCCGGGAATCCTTCGTATGCCACAATTCCGTCTTCTGTGATCCGGTAACTGAAATTCAACTCCCGGGTACGGGTGGCATGGTGCCTGTTGATCACCTCCACCGCAAGAGGATTTTTACTGACCAGTCTGAACGAGACCGGCTGGTAAACTTTCTGCATTTCATAGTAATGGGGATGGGGTATCCGGTCGGCACCGATCATTCCGTTGATGCAAAAATTGTTGTTGTTGGGGAAGTCACCGAAATCACCTCCATAAACAAAGCCCTTTTCCGGGTTGTCCTTATCTTTCCAGAGTGCCTGGTCCACCCAATCCCAGATGAATCCCCCGGCCAGCATGTCACTGGCATGTATCAACTCCCAATAATCGTTGAAATTGCCCAGGCTGTTCCCCATGCCATGGGCATATTCATTCATCAGGAACGGTTTTCCGGATGGATATTTCCCATGTTGCTCCTCATTGGTGGATTCGCCCCGTTCACCCTTCCGCACAGCCTTTCCCTGCAGGTGCTGTTTCAGCCATTCGATGGTCGGGTAAGTCTGGCTGTCCACGTCGCCCACCAGGTTCATATCGGCATACTGGATGATCCTCCCCTCAGGATCGCAGGCGCGGGCAACTTTCCGCATTTCCGGAAAGGCATTACCGTATCCTGCTTCATTTCCCGGCGACCACATCATGACAGAGGGGAACTGCCTCGAACGGATCACCATCCGCCACATGCGGTCGACCACCGCTTTCGTCCAAACCGGCTGGTCACCGGGTAAAATTCTTTTGTGGTAACTCAGTCCGTGTGACTCCACATTGGCTTCATCCATGACCATCATACCATAGCTGTCGCACAGCCGGTACCATTCCGGACCGGTAGGATAATGGGCATTTCGTACGAAATTGACATTTCCCTGTTTCATCAGTTCCAGGTCACGGACCATTTCGTGCCGGGAGATGGTCCAGCCCTGACCGGGAGAAAATTCATGCCGGTTCACCCCCTTCACTTTGAATTTCTTTCCGTTCAGCAGGAGGGTATTCCCGGAGACTTCCAGTTTGCGGAACCCCACCGGAAGGGCATAGGCTTCCACTATGCGGTTCCCCTGTTTCAAAACCACGCCAACCTTGTATTCTGCCGGTTTTTCATGGGTCCAGAGCCTGACATTTCCCAGCCGGATTTCCGGAAGGGTCATTTCATGGCCAAATCCGGGGGAAAAAGGCGCCACCGGAAAGGATTTGCTGTTCACGACCAACTTCCCGTCAGGATCGTTAACCGACACGTCGATGGTAAGTCCGGACACATCCTTCCCTTTAAAATTCACCGGAGAATAGTGCAGGATAAGGCTGCCCAGGCTGTTTTCCACATTAGTGACGGGACGGGCGTAGACATCCCACAGTGCCACCGGGGGAACGGCCCGGATGAAAACATCCCGGTAAATACCGCTGAACCTCCAGAAATCCTGGTCTTCCAGGTAGGAGCCGTCACAATATTTATAGGTTTCAATGGCCAGGAAATTTTCCCCCTTTTTCAGGGAACCGGTGATGTCAAATTCTGCAGGCAGGCGTGAATCCTGTGAGTACCCCACTTTTTTCCCGTTCACCCAGACAAAGGTGCCCGAACTGGAGCCGGCCAGGTGAAGGATAATGCGCCGGCCCTTCCAGCCTGGGGGAACGGTGAAACTCCTGCAATAGGATCCCACCGGGTTTCTTTGTTTATAAGTGGTGAATTCCGGGTCGGGCTCATCCATCACGAAAGGCGGATTGGCCTTAAAGGGATAAGTGATGTTCACGTAAAGGGGGATGCCAAAACCCTGCCGCTCAATGGTGGAAGGAACCTCTATGGTCGACCAGCCTTTCCGGTCATATTCCGGTTTATAAAATCCGGCAGGTCGCGATTGCGGATCGGGAGACCATTTAAAATCCCAGATCCCGTTTAGTGATTTAACCCATACGGAATGATGGTAATCTGTTTTAACGGCTTCTTCGGGGCCGGGAGATGGCCAGAAGGCAGTGCGGGGTGGCAGTTTGTTGATCCCGATGATACCTGCATCCTCGATTTCAGGTGGAACCTGGGATAGTGCAGCTACGGCCAGCAAACTGCAAAAAATGAAGGCAACCCATTTCATAAGTGGAAAATATGATTTTAAAAATCAACGGTCTCAAATATAAATAAGAATCACCTTCTACTTTTAAAAGCATCACAATTTTCCGGTATTAACTGCCAACCCCAGCCTTCAGGCTGGGGTTGGCACGCCTTGAAATCCTGAGCTCTGGCAAGTGGACTGAAATCACTTGCCAAACTCTGATTAATTATATATAAGCCAGGCTGTTGCCCTGCAATCCCTGCCGGTAACGAGCCTGATCCAGCGCGACTGGAAGGATTCCGGGAAAGAATATTCCAGTTTTTCGCCCGGTTTAACGGTAAACGTTTGGTATTTCATCCACGGGCCATGCCCGATGGGTTCAGCTTCCAGGGTAAAAGTCACCGGTTCCCCGGAATCATGGGAAAGTGAAAGACTTCTTTTGTCATAAAAACCGATCAGGTACGGATCGGAAGGTTCACCCGCTCTAACTGCCGTGTTTTTCCACGGACCGCCTTCCCCGCTTGGTTTACCCATTTTCCATAGGTCATCAATGACGCCGGCCCAGACCGCCGCTTTGCGGTCTTTGGACACGATCACATGCGGATTCCCTTTTGCTGCATTCAGATCAATCCCTGTTATGACCAGCATACCCCGGTAGGAGGCGTAATCATGAATACGGAAGTTATGGGAAGCGATGGGTCGTATTTTGGCAAAACCATCGGCATTTTCGGCCGGTAATTCATAGAAGGTACCTGAACAGCTGAAGAGGTCGCGTTCGGTGGCCACTTCCCGGCAAATGCGCAGTAATGCGTGATCTGTCAGGTTTGTAAAGCCGGCATCCCCTTTCGGAAGCCTCCACCGCCTGCCCTTGTCATCGACCACCAGGACAGAAGCATCATCGAAGGTGACTACCTGTTGCGGAATGGCAAATTTCTCCCGGATAAAGGTGGCAGTTTCCGGATCCTTCCTTTTCACCAGCTGCATCAGGGAATCCAACTCATAATAACCGGCTTCCGTGAAAGTTGTATTGCTCACTGTTCCGGCCAAAAGGCCCAGTTTGCGGGTGTTTTTTCCCAATCCCCACATTAATCCGCCCATGGATTCAGCAGCTGTTACGGTTGAAAGACCGGTGAAAATTGCATCTGGTGCAAGGGTCCTGGAATCGGTCTGCGCATAGGAAAAATGCACGGTGGCTTTGGTGTTTTGGTTGACCTTCACGCGGACCCATTCCCCCGTTTCTTCCGGAGTAAAGGCGATGTTGACCGACTCCCCTGCTTCCAGCTTCAGATCTTTCAGGGCTGACCAGCTGTTGTTGCCTGATTTGTCCACTTCGAAGTAAAAATTAACCGGTTTAAGACCTTCGTTTTTGATCCATGCCGAGCGGGTATTCCAGCCGGTAAAAAGGAAGGGTTCTGAAAATTCTCCTGCTTTAACCTCTTCGGAAAGCCATGCTGCGCCTTCCGCCGAGTTTGGACCCAGCTGATCCGGTTTTTCCACTGAGGTGAACCAGAGGTTGGAATTGGATTGGCCGGGGCCTTCGAGGTTCCCTTTCACTTTTCTTTTATTCAGAAATTCTTTGTTGGCAGAATCGTCGCAACCGAAGACCAGCTGCCCGTTCCAGCGGGCAAAGTCACCGATCACCTTCAGGTAGGCTGAGCGGGGCCGGATACCGGCTGAGTTGGAAGCAGTGAAGGTTCCGGGGAAATGCCAGAAGAGACCGTGCATGGTCATCAGGTAGTCGGGCTGGTCGGGTGTCCCGATGTCGCGGATACGGGGCCACTCGGTATTCCAGCCATGGGCACCGTCGTAGCTGTGGCTGGCTTTTGGCAGGCGGTAGAAACTCCAGCCTTTTTCATGATCCCGAACACCCAGCAAAACTGATTTATGATCCCATCCTGTAGCCCATATGGGATCGGTTTCAGGATGTGCATTCCCGTAAATTCCGCCCGGACCGGTCACTTCCACAAACTGGTTGCGGCGGACCAGGGTCCAGACTTTGTCATTCCATTCATACAACGCACCGGCGGGAACATCGAAACGTTCAAGAGCGGCCTGACCAGTTTCGCCATTGTTGGAATAGACCATGACTCCCTGGCCGGAATAGAGTCCCTTGCCATGGGCACCAAGCAGCATGACATTCTCCTGGGCCATTTGTCCTTCTTTGCGGATCACATTGCCATCCTTAAACAAAGTTTTGATTTCCAGAGTGTTTACATCAACTTCATAAAATCCTTCTTCCATGGTCCCAAAATAGATTTTGCCTGCCGGATTGGTCAGGTGGCGGGCATTGCCTGTATGGCGGCCCGGCATATCGGAATACCGGATAACCCGGACATTCCCCAGACTGTCTGCAGCATAAGGACCAATGAACAGCTGGTTGCTTTCCCGGTGGATCATCCGGTTGGCTGGCGTGCCGCCAATGCTTTCCGGTCGGACAATCCTTTGCAGATCAGCATTGATTTCATAAAGCTTATCCGAAGAGCCAAACGGCATATGTGGGCCGTAGGTAATAACCCACAGCCTTCCGGCCCAGGGAACGACCGCCCCGGTTCCGCATTCGCCTTCATTGTTGTAATAGGCCAGATGCGGGTAAATCCCGCTGAACTGTGGGTATGCCGGTTGTTTTAGCGGTTTTTGCGAACAGCCGGTTGTCAGCAGAACAACAATTCCCAGGTATAATAATGTCTTCATTTTTTCAGTTTTAGAGTTCTTCCCAGAATTCCCAGCACAAATGGGGTAATTCAGTTATTATTTCATTTCCTTTCTTTTTCCCGGCCGGAATGCCAAGGGTATTTTCACCGCGTTCCCAGGGTGAATAACGGTAACATTGCCATCTCCCTGTCTCACTCGTATTCAGTTTGTAGGTATAACTTTTCCCTGTCCGGTTCGAAACCACGATGGTACGTTTCCCGTTTGGCTTTTCGAAGGCAAAAACACGGGCATCCTTATTGTAAGTGTTTTCAGAAATTTCCAGCACTTTGCAGTTCCATGGCATATGTTTCACAAAACTGCCCACCGCATTCCAGTTAAAATCGTTGTAAATCCAGGAACCAGGTTCCATTTTGGCTGCTTCCAGTTCAAGTTTCATTGTTACAGAACGGATGTTGGCCGGACTATTCACCCCAACATCAACACGAAAAGTCTGCCTGTCCTCACCCTGAAGAAACAAAGCATGAGGTGCGCCAAAAGTCTGACTTTCTTTTCCGGTGTTATTTTCAATGACGATAGCTCCTTTTTGCAATTTCCTGGTGTAAACCACATTCCTGACACCTTCATGTTCGATATCAAAACTTGTTTTGTTCCATCCTTCAGGAATATATCCTCCTTTTGCTTCTACAACCAGGTAAGCTGTTGCATTTTGGTTGATGTTGAAAGTATAGCCCAGCCCGGGTTCAGCCTCTTTCCCCGGACGGATGGCGTTTATGAATTCCATTTCCCTGAATTCATCCGGCATTTTCGTAATTAACGGGCCTTTTACCCAGCGTTCATACCCGCTGATGCTTTTTACCTGATGTTCTTCCATCAGCGAATTCCAGAAACCGAGGGAATAGCCGCTGGCCTCAGCATTTTTGAAAGGTTTCAAGGCATGTATCCAGAACCAGGTCGGATTTTCAGCCAGCTGAAATGAATTCATGATGTGTTGCACCGTGTTAAGGCAGCGTTCAGGTGTAGCACCACCACTCAGGTACTCATATTCGTTTTGAAACCAGGGTCGAAATGGCAATTCTTTTCTGATCCTTTTATGTACATCATTTACACTTTCAGATTCCCAACCAACCGTGTGGACCACATAAGCATCCACCAACGCTGAAATCTCGGGACGGTGCATGGCGGTGGCTATTTTTTCGGGAAATCCGTGTTGCGTATCGCTTATTAAAAGAATATTTTCATCCGTTTTCCGAATTGCCTTTGAGGTGTAATAATAACTGCGTACATAGTCTTCAGCCGTGAAATATTTGCAGGTTGAATAAATGCTGTGCGAAACATTGGGCTCATTACTCAATCCCCACATTGACACTTTAATGCCTGCATGTTTCAGTGTCTGCACATCTTTTGCACAGGCTTCCGCAAAATCCTCGAGAAATTTCACTGTATCACCATTGTAAACCGGGTCGTTTCTGAAATTGATGCCAAAGCACTTTAATGTATTGTTGCGGTCGTCATTCCCTATCCGGAAATAGCTTCCATTGGCTTTCCAGTATGGTGCCGGTGACCAGTATTCCAGTGAAACACCTTCAACGCCTGCCCATTCCATCATCTGCCGGATTTCCTGCAATTGTTCCGGCCATCGGGGCTGAAGGTATTTCCGCTCCGGATCCAGGCCCCGCCAGTACAATCCGCCGGCCAGACGGCAATACCGGAAGCCCTTCAGCATTTCCTTCGCCAAACGTTCCCGTTCCGACGGAGTGAGGTCATGCGGCACTGCATGTTTGTCTTCAGGCAAACCGGTATTTCCGGAGCCTATGGCATCGCTTTGGATTTCAAAACCGATACCCCAGACCGTCTGTTTGTATTTTCCGGAGTGAATGGTCACCTCCCCGTCAATCTGAGCGGCTTTTTTCTCCTCCTGCTGCGTGTTTCCGGCAAAGGCAAAAAGTAAAATCAGTGCAAACAGTTTCATTGTTTTTTGATTTTTTCATTTAAGTTTTGCAAATGTTTTTTGGGCACTCGCCTGAGTTGAGGATTATTAATGTTAACAAATTGATTAAATGTTTTACTACGATTGTTCAGGGTTTCTATCCTGTTAAGGCAGCCAACCCCATCCTTCAGGATGGGGGTATTGGCCTGACAGTACATCTCACCAAGGGCTTTAGCCCTGATTATGAAAGGAAGCCCTGCAGTAAAGCGGCCTAAAGGCCGTAAAGTACGGGGTGTTTGATTGCATATCGCCCCCAGCCTGAAGGCTGGGGTTGGCATCATACCCTGAAAATATCCGGTGCTTTTCAAATACAATTTTATTTTTTTGAGAAACATCAATTTTTAATAAACCCT
Organism: Prolixibacteraceae bacterium; assembly: GCA_027451165.1. Taxonomy (GTDB): domain Bacteria; phylum Bacteroidota; class Bacteroidia; order Bacteroidales; family Prolixibacteraceae; genus UBA1413. The sequence continues at coordinate 9,388 of DAIDJX010000037.1, forward strand.
GATTTCATAAATCTGAGCCGATTCATCCCCGTTGGTGGATTTCACCACCACTTTCAATTCGGTCAGCATGTAAATCCTGTCCAGTTTCAGCTTATTTTGCCGTTGATAATTACCGGAAACTGCTGCCAGAATCTTCCATTCACCATTTTCACATCCTTCCAAAAAGTAGTCCTTCGGGCACTGTGGATCCCGGTAAAAAGGGCCATAGGCATGGTACTCCCGCAACAGATGCCCGGGGAAGGTGAGTTCCACCTGCGACACTTTCTGCGGCGTGTCCCAGCTGAGTTTCAGCCACTGTTCAAGCGGCTGGCTGCTGTCAGAAATCCACAGGTTGGTGTATTTATGGGGACGGGTAACTCCGGAAATCACATTTCCGGGTTTGTAACAATCCTGTCCGGGACTTACCTTAAAGCTGAAAGTTGACCCGTTGTGATAGCGGCGCATTTTGTCTTCACCGATCTGGTACATGGCCGTGTGCCCGGGTAAAATTGAACCAGCAACCGGCCAGCTGACATTAAGGTTGGCACCCAGGTCGAGACGCACATAGCTGTTTAAGGGCAGACCCTTTTCGCGGGTCAGGAATACATCCCAAGTGATCCAGACATTTTCACCTGCCGGAACCTGTAAAATAGTGGATGCAAGGGGTTCTGCCGGCGTTACCCGGTAATCCCAGATATCAGTAACCGGATACAACATGGCTTTTACCTCCTGGATTTGCCCTGAATTGTTTGTGAGGCAAACGGATACCGAATCAAGGCGATCAGAACCGGTGGCGATGATTTGTCCTTTTTGCGTTTCAAGAATTTCTTTGTCGTATTGGGGCTGGTCTTTCCAGATGGACAAACCATCATGGCAGCCTTTGGTTTCAGGACCAGCACCAACCAGCAATTCCTGGCTGTTTGCCGTAACTTCAGCCTTTAAGGCGAGGTCGTTTTCATCGTTGTTTTTTGTATTGATGAGGAAACACCCGTCGCGCAAAAGTTGCTGCTGAACCCTGTCAGCAAATGATTCCGGAACAGCTTTTATCTCCACGCCGTTCTCCAGGGCTATCGCAGCGGCAACCCCTGCAGCCTGCCCCATCAGGGCTGTGGTACCCATGACGCGCAGCGTTCCGAGGGCAGCGTGCGTGGCGCTGAGGTTGCGTCCGGCCATCATCAGGTTATCCAGGTCTTTGGCTATTAAGGCCCGGAGTGGGAAACCGTAAGGTCCGCAATAAGATTTCACCATGTACTCGCTGAAGGTATCATACTCGCCTTCATAGGTTGCTGAGGCTTCTTCTGAATGTTTGCCCAGCAACCCGCCCGGTGTGTGCAGGTCGACAAACCAGCCGCCAAATCCCACCTCATCCGGAAAAACAGTCTTGTTGAGGATATCATGTTCAGTAACAAGATATTCCCCCATAATGCGCCTGCTTTCGCGTTTGCCGGGAACCTGCCCGATCCAGTCGAGTGCGAAATTCCTTGTTTCTTCTTTCATGACCGGATCATGGTTTTTCATCCAGTCCCAGACACCCAGGGTATGACGGGTCAATTCATGGCGAATGGTTTCGTTGTCATAAATGGTATGGTAGGGCACCCCGATTTCCAGCCACCAGAAACCACCTCGTTTATCTTTCGGAATGCGTCCATGCTCGTAAAAATAAGCCGGGTTATCATGTTTTACGGCCCAATCGGGAGCCTTGAAAGGAACGGGACGACCCATGTCCCGCGCTTTGAAATGAATGGAATTCCCCATGGTGTCGGAACTGGCCTTCACAGGCGCATGAGGTTCATTGAACTCGTCCCGGCCTTCGGTGCCCATTCTCCAGTCACACCCTGCTTTAGCGGCAATGATGCCATCGCCCGTGCAATCCAGGAAAATCTTCCCTTCAATGGTAATTTCAGTTTCCGCATTCAGGATAGTTGCCTTCACAGCTTTTAGTTTTTTACCTTCCTGCAATACTTCTGTCACGGTGGTATTCAGGTAAAAAGAGAGGTTTAATTCATTAACGGCGGCATCGTACAGTACCATATCCCAGACACTGTTCGTCCATCCGTTTTCATAAATCTCCGCGTGATTTTTCGAGCGTTCCTCAATGATTAATTCGGAGATGATCCCGGTCTCCCGTGCATACGCATGAAAAGCCGCCGCACCGTGGATGGTCACCCCTATTTCTGACGAAGAGTTACCGCCAAATACAGGACGATCATGGATCAGGCATGTTTTTCTTCCCATACGGGCAGAAGCCAGGGCCGCTGAGAATCCGGCCATTCCTCCCCCGCAAACGACTACTTCATATGTTTCTTTTTTCTTCTTCATCCTTTTTGAGATATAAGCTGTTTTTCCCTTTGCCTGACCGGAATCCAGATGATTCCGGCAATGAGGAACAACGAGGCACTTAGTACCCATAGCGGTCCTGCTTCATTTCTTTCCGTCAATGCCAAAAAAGCGATGATGACGGATAAAAGGGCAAAGGTCACCCCCATCACTTTAGCAGGAAAAAGTGAAGACTCTATTTCTTCCTCACGGGCATCTTCTTCGTGCTGATTGATTTCGATATAATGAGGACTCTTATTTTTTGACAGATATTCAACGGCAGCCAGCACGATAAACGGCAGGACTGCTCCTGTTGCGGCTTCAATTGTTCTTGCATACAACATTATCCAGGTTTGCCAGTTACCAGGTAGTTCAGAAATAAGCCAACCATCCGCGGTCAGTAATCCATATTTAATCATAAAAAACAGAAAACCGGTGATGAGAATGGAAGCAAACAATCCCTTTTGGGAAATTTTTTTCGAAAACATTCCCCAAAGTACAGGAAGCACCATTAGTCCGGCGACAAGCGCTGTAATCGATAAAATTATATCTTCGGCACCTCCCATGGCAGGTACCATAATGGCCAGCCAGGTTACCATTGCTCCAAGCAGCAGGGTAAGTACACGCCCGACAAATACCTGAGATTTTTCCGTTGCTTTTTTCCTGATCTGTTTATAAAAGTCTTTTGTTAGAACTCCGGCAAATACATTCAATTCTGCATCCACCGTACTTACGGTTGCAGAAAACATTGCAGCGATCATCAGGCCTATCAGTCCATCCGGCAAAGCATATTTACATGCCAGTACATAAGCCTGTTGAAAGTTGGCGGCAGGATCGACCACGCGGTACATCATGGGTGGCAACATCCAGATCAGCGGACTTATTAAATAGAGTAAACCAAAAAGATAAGTAGCTTTCCTGGCATCCCTGGCCCTGGGTACACAGATAAAACGCTGTACGAAAGCCCATTCGCCGCCAATTTTAAACATATGGATCACGATCCAGGCTGCCATAAACAACCAGGTGAACTCCTGGTTAACCGGACGGAAAAAGCCCTGAGGAACCTGATGTATGAAAGTTGAAATCCCACCCAGTTTTATCAGTCCAAGAGGGATAACCGATATAACGGCCACCATCAGAATGACAAACTGCACAACATCAGTAATCAGTACCGACCATAGTCCGCCAAAGATGGAATAGGCAACGATCAGTATCCCACAGAAAATGATGACGGCATTCACCGCACTAAGGCCAACCGAACTCAGGAAAAAATCATTGATGCTGTCCGGCAATATGGCCTGAAGTACAATGGCCAGTGAATAAAGGGCAACTGCCATACCGAGCAGGCGATACACGATATTAAACCAGGTATAGAGATTGAGCGCCCATTTGCCGTAACGAAGTGTAATAAATTCGGCAGCTGAGGAAACCCCCAGACGGCGCCATCTTCCGGAAAGGTAATACCCGACAAACATGGCCGATACTCCCAGGCACATGGAAATGGTAACAGCCACCAATCCGGCTTTAAAGGCAATTCCTCCCCAAACCACGAAGGTTCCGGCGGAAAACATGGTCATATAAGCCGATAAACCGCTGAGCCACCAGGAAGATTGCCGCCCTGCCGCAAAGAAATCTTCGGAGCCGGATATTTTTTTACTGAGATAAATGCTTACCCCGACATTTCCGGCGATATAGATCAGAAAAACAAGTAAATCCTTGATTGTCATGGTTTAGTAATTATGCATCCATTGGTTGCTACAGGTTCTTTTTTGACATATTTCTGAACGGCGGTTTTTCAAACAAGGGCGCAAGGTTTTGGAGGGTACATTCTTCTATAAATATTTCACCGCTCTGCGGTTCCTTAAAATTGTCATGAATTTCATTTTTAGAACTTACCTCAAGTCTTTGCCCGTCCATCATCCCTCTTTCCAGGAAGAGAGGGGGCGGAGGTGATTTGGTCAATTGAATTCTGCTGTTGTTTTCATTCATGACTGAATTTCCAATTTTGTCAGACTTGGCCACTATCTGTACAACGGTCCTGTGGCTTCGATCAATGCTGCTTTTTCCTTTAATACTTTTAAATATTCTTCCACCGGGAGCTTATTCTCGATGTGTGCAAGCGCTATTGCAGCATATCCGGGAACTCCGAGTTTTATGCCGATACTCTGATGATTTTCGAACAGTGCCTTTGCATATCCTTCATTCCTTACAAATTCAATGGCAGAAAAGAATTCTTCCTTTGAACTTTGCCCGGGCAGGGGTCCGTCCAGTTGGATGATTCTGCCAATTTCCTCATCACTTTTTTCGGCCAGGAGGGCAAGCCCGATACTTGACTGGGTTGCCGGGAATAAATCCATGCTTCCAAGACCATCGGCAGGCAACATCCCGGGTTGCCAGTGATAAATGTAGGTCACTTTATCGTGCCACAAAACCCCCATGGCCACCACTACATTTAATTCGGTCAGGTCAACCAGGTATTTCAGGGCATTTTTGATCAAACCGGAACCATGCAACAACTGAGCAGAAAGCACATGGATGGCTGGCCCCAGGGTATATTTCCGGTTATTGGCCGGAGCAGTAAATCCGATGTAGGCCAAAGTCTTTAAAATGCGGTTAACCTTGGTTTTTTCAATGTTTAATTCTTTGGAAATTTCAAGGCCGGAAATTGGCTTTCCCACCGATGCCAAAAGCTGTAAAACTTCCATTCCGTCAATCAGTCCCAAAATTGGTTGAGAAGGTAAAACCATAACACCTGAATTTAATTGCTATAATAGCACCAAATATAAAAATTGTTTATTTAACCTTCATTAGTTGCAGTAAGGCTGATAAAAACAGACCGCCTTTAGGCGGCCTGTTTTTAAAAATCAAATCTACTTGCTAATACCCCGGATTTTGGGATAAATTGGAATTAATCAGAATTTCTTTGGTTGGAATAGGCCAAAGATATTGGTGCCCGGGGAAATTTCTTACAGCACAAAGCTTAATCAAACCGGCATTATACATGGTTTCAAAATCGGCATCTCCGTCTTCATCAATGGCAGGGGTCTGAGGGAAAAACCAGAGGCCAGGTTTAACCACTTTGGTGCGTAAATCGGCAGGATCCAGCATCCCGTACATATCCTTGCTCAGGAGTTTTTCAGCTAATTTCCAGCGAATCAAATCCTCATATCGTCGTCCTTCCAAAACGAGTTCCATTCTTCTTTCAATACGTACAGCCTTGCGGACTGCTGCCTGATTCGTCGATGTAACCGCCGGATATTTGGTTTTGTCGGTAACGGCTACTTTATAGGCACGGGCACGAACTTTATTAATGGACGCGTCGAGCATGGCCTGGTCGATTTCACCCAATTCGGTTTTTGCTTCGGCATACATCAGCAATACATCGGCATAGCGCATGATAAAGTTGGTGTTTTCAGCCTTGTAATCATCGGTCCAGTCTTCATCGATACCTTTCTTGAACATCATACCGTTGAAGGAAGCGAACTGGGCATTTGCTCTGTTGTCATTGTTGGTCACCAATCCACCCGTTTTCCAGTTTTTCACTTTCAGGGTATCCGGATGGGGATGATAGGTAAATCCCAACCATTGAGTTCCGAATTCCACAATGGAAGCAGTACAACGGGGATCACGGTTTTTAAACGGGTTTCGTGGGTCAAAAAGAGGAGATTCATCAATGGGAAGGCCGTCAGTACAAAGGTAAGAACAGAGCAGCTGCCAGGAAGGAGCAGAAACACCGCCCCAGCCGCCGGACAAACGGGAAATCCAGTTCTTGGTATCTGAAATGGTAACATTGAGCAGTGTGGATCGGGCAATCCCAAATATTAATTCCTTCGGGTTTTTGGTTTTGGACAGGAAAAGGGTTGCATAGTCAGGATACAATTCATAAACCCCCAGATCTATACAGGCTTTGGCCGCATCACGGGCTACTGCCCAATCTCCGAAAAACAACGCAATCCTTGCTTTCATTGCCAGGGCAGCCCCTTTGGTAGCGCGCAGGTTCGAGGTACTTCCATAGGATAATGGCAATTTGGAGGCTGCAAAATCATAATCATCATAAATCGACTTCAGGATGGTTTTCTTATCTGTTCTCGACAAGGTAAAAGACTCCTCCAGGTCCAGAATATTGGTATAGTAGATTACATCACCCCAATAGGTGATTAAGCGGGCATAATGTGAGGCCCGGACAAACCTGGCCTCGCCGGCATATTTGTCTAAGGTAGCCTGCGGCAGCTGAGCCTTGTTTCCTTCGAGATTAGCCAAAATGGTATTTGCCCGTGCGATGCCTTTATACAGATTGGTCCACCAGCTATTAACCGTTCCGTCCTGGCCGTTAAGTGTACCACCTGTTATCGCGGTGACCGTTGCGCGGGACATTTCATCATCTGTCCAGTAATCCAGATCACCGTAGGGGATCAGATAATTGGGCCAGAAATCGATTCTGTACAAGTCGTTCAAGGCCATGGTGATTTCACTTTCGGTGGAATACCAGTTGGTACTTGAGCCTTCTGATAAGGGATTTAAATTCAGATCCGTACAGGATACAACGGAGATAAATCCGGTAAGTAACAGTATGAATAATATTTTATTTTTCATGATACCGTATTTTTAGAATGTTACCGATAAACCAAAAATATAAGAAGCAGTGATGGGATAGCCACTTTCTGCGACTTCAGGGTCCCAACCTTTCGGATAATTGTCAATGGTGAAAATGTCGGAAGCACTGCCGTAAATCCTCACCCTGTTCAGATGAATCTTCTGCGTTAAGCTCGCCGGCAGGTTGTACCCCAGGGTAATATTCTTCAGCCGGAGGTAGCCACCGTTGATCAGCCAGTAATCCGACATGGCATAATTTACGCCCTGGTTGGTGTAAGTTAAGCGAGGATATTTTGCCGCCAGGTTTTGTTCGTCGGAATTGTATTTGCTCCAACTGGTGCCATCGATGATTTTTGGCATGTGACCCCAGTTTGCGATCAGCGGTGTAATCATGATCCCACCCT
>DAIDJX010000038.1 GCA_027451165.1 Prolixibacteraceae bacterium
AAAGAAACACCATCGCCAATTATATCCTGGAGCATGAGCGTGCTACAACCGGAGAAATCAAGGCTGCACTCGGGGAACAAATCAGTTACGGCGAGATCATTCTGGTCAGGACCTACCTGAACAACCGGGAAATGAGTACGATCTGAGCAGGTCAGAAATCGACTTTCAGGAGGTAAAAAATGACCGACAGGGCGATATAGAGGAGAATTACCAGCGGTAAACCGTAGACTCCCATAAAAATCAGCAGCAGCAAAGCCGCCAGTAAAAAAAGGTACCTGAACCAATTGGCATAAAGTGACAATCCTGCAAATTTCAAGGAAAACATAGGTAGTTCAGACACCAGCAGGAGCGAGGTAAAAATGACACCTATCAGGATATTGGTTGCGGTAAAAATCAAAACCGGAATTTCAGGGTAGTCACCAAATTGTACCATCAATCCGAACGATGCCCACAGGATGGCATTGGCAGGGGTGGGCATTCCAATGAAATTGACCGTCTGGCGTTCGTCAATGTTGAACTTGGCCAGCCGCAGGGCAGAGAACGCAGGAATGAGAAAAGGTGAGGCCAGCAAAATCCAGTTCCAGGGTGAAGTATGTATGGCTGAGAGCGACATATTGACACCCGGTATGGCTTCTTTCATAAGAACAAAGGCAATCATTCCCGGAGCCACCCCAAAGGAAACCATATCAGCCAAAGAATCGAGCTGTTTACCAATTTCTGAATAAGCTTTCAGCAACCTGGCTGTAAACCCATCCAGAAAATCAAATACTGAGGCTAACAGGATAAAAAGCGCAGCTGTACCTGGTTCCCCTCCTATTGCAAAAACCACTGCAACGCACCCTGAGGTTAAATTGAGAAGGGTGATGGTGTTGGGCAGGTGTTTATACCAGTTTTTCATGGCTGAGCATTTCAGATTTCGGCAATTACAGTTTTACCCCCTTTGGTGATCTGATCCATGCTGACTTTTATCTGTGCATTTTTCGGGAAAAAGAGATCTACTCTGGACCCAAACCTGATAAAACCCAACTGATCCTGCACATCCACCTCATCCCCGGTGTGCCGGTAAGTCACGATCCGGCGGGCGAGAATACCGGCAATCTGGCGGATGAGAATTTCAGTTCCATCCTCACGGCGCACCACGGTTGTGCATCTTTCATTCTCACCGGAAGATTTGGCGGCATAAGCCGGCAAAAATTTCCCGGGATGGTATTGCTGATAAACAATTTTCCCTTTTAGGGGAATATGATTGATGTGCACATTGGTCACCGACATAAACACAGAAACCTGGATTCTTTCCTCCCCGAAATATTCCGGTTCAAAAACCGGTTCGATAACTACCACCTTTCCATCGGATACAGCAAGTATTTCTTTATCACCGGCCGATTTTTCTGTTTGAGGATCCCTGAAAAACCAGAAATTAAAAGAGATAAAAATTACAGATAACAAAAGGATTCCGTAGAATACCACTGATGTTCCCAGGTACAAAAATACTGTTACATTGAAAATGATCAGGGCAAACAGGATAAACGGGATAACTTTAAAACCTTCCTTATGAATAGTCATATGCTTGAAATTACAGGGCAATGCGGATCAGGTATAGCAGTGCCACCACCATGGGCACTGTAAAAAGCAAACTATCGAGCCGGTCGAGAAAACCACCATGACCTGGTAAAACTGAACCCGAATCCTTGATGCCCAGGCTCCTTTTCATCAATGATTCTGCCAGATCACCATAAGTACCTGCCACTATGACAATTGCACTGATAATAAGCCAGGTGTGGAGTTCAATTGTTTGAAAAAACCAGGCATTCAATACCCCGGCCAGTATGGCCAGTACACTGCCTCCCAGAACGCCTTCCCACGACTTTTTGGGTGAGATTCGTTCGAAAAGCCTGTGCTTACCAAAAGGTGTTCCTACCAGGTATGCTCCGGAATCATATAACCAGAGGGTAATCACAATTCCGAGAAAAATCCAGGGATAAAAAACATGTTTCCCTTCCGACAGTGGGAAAGCCAATAAATTGGAAAGCCCCATCGGGAAACCGATGTAAAGGAAACCGGAAAGGGTAAAGGCAATGTTGGCCATGGGATGTTCCTTTTTCCTGTATAGTTCAACCACGAATACCAGTAAAAACAGCGGTATCATCGCAAAAACAAGCGATGAAGGCAAAAATCCCGTCACAAAACCGAAGAGGGAAATAAAAAAGACTGCGGTTAAGAGCACTCCAGTCCAAATTTGTGGCTCAGCCCCTGACATTTTGACCATCCTCTGATATTCCAGAAGGGCCAAAACAGCAAGAGCGAGGAAAACTACTGCAAACAAAAAAGGATGCACCAATAAACCTGCTACTACAACAGCTGCATAAACAATACTGGTTAATGTCCTGGTCAGAAATGTTTTCAATTCTTCAACTCCTTAATCAGCTCCAACGCTTTATCAAATGAAGCCTCCTGAACATATACCACAAATTCTCCGAAAGCATGGTAAGCAGAATCCCGCTGGTTTAAAATCACCGCATCTATTTCTGCATTGGTCAGGATATCTCTGGCCATGGTTGCCCGGACTTCATCGGGGGTCAAAAGTACTTCTTTCCAGCCTTTTTCCATAATGGTTAGTCGTTATTTTGGTTCGAAATTGTCATTCAGCACAAAAATATGCAGTTGCACTGGTCCGTGGGCGCCCAGCACCAGCGTTTTCTCAATGTCTGCAGTCCGGCTTGGGCCTGTAATGATACTGATAAAGGAAGGTAGCTGATCCCGATATTTCATGATCGTTTTGGCGTAGCCTTCCTCCAGTGTTTCTGACAATTGCGAAGTAGTTGCCACCACCAGGTGAACGGGAGGATAGATAAAAATCCGCCTGCTTCCCGACTGCCCTGAGCTTACAATCACCGATCCCAGATGGGCAATGAGGCTTTCACAGCCTGTAATGGCCACCTCTGTCCACTCACTGAGCTTTTCAGAAAAAGATATCCGACTGCCTGCCTTTCTCAACAGAACGCTGATATTATCCTCAAGGCAAACAACGTTTTCCCAGCCGTTTCCGGTGATCAACTCATCAACAGCGCTTACCAGTTCCTCTTCCGTTTCAGCAAAGGTCACCCCCGCATTTACTTTCTCTGCATTTTCTTTAAATGCCTGAAAAAGTGTACCCGAAATGGGTTGATAAAGATCGGGTGATGGCGCGAACTTTCCTTTTCCCATAAATTCAGGATCTGTTTCTTCGGGTGATCCGGAAAATTTCTTCATCTCCCCATCTTTTCATCAGAGGGTATTTTCCTGAGTTTCCGTATCCGGAATTTCAGCTGACTGAACTTCTGGCTTTTCAGCTTCCACGGGCTCTGCTCCTTTTTCGGAAACTTTAACGGTCTCCACCACCGTATGGCTGTCACCATGTCTCTTTCCGAAGATATGCTCCAGGTCTTCAGAGAAAATCACTTCCCGTTCAAGCAGGAGCTCAGCCAACTGGCGGTGCCCATCCTTGTTTTCTCCCAGTATACTTAATGCCCGCTGGTATTCCTGGTCGATGATTTTTTTCGCCTCTTCATCGATCAGTTGGGCTGTTTTTTCGCTATACGGTTTGGTAAAAGAATAATCGCTTTGCCCGGAGCTGTCATAGTAGCTGACCGTACCGATTTTAGGACTCATACCGAATATGCTGACCATGGCATAAGCTAGTTTGGTGATGCGCTCCAGGTCATTCTGGGCGCCTGAGGATACTCTCCCGAAAACCAGTTCTTCTGCGGCCCTTCCTCCAAGGGTTGAACACATCTCATCGAGCAATTGCTCCCGTGTGGTGATGGAGCGTTCTTCCGGAAGGTACCAGGCAGCGCCAAGCGCCTTACCCCGCGGAACAATGGTTACCTTGACCAGCGGATGAGCGTAGGGTAACAACCAGCTGATGGTGGCATGTCCTGCTTCATGGTAAGCAATGGTTTGCTTCTCTTCCACTGAAATGATTTTGTTCTTCTTTTCCAGTCCACCCACAATGCGGTCCACCGCATCCAGAAAATCCTGCCGGGTAACTGCTTCGTGGTTTTTACGGGCGGCAATCAGGGCAGCTTCGTTACACACATTGGCAATATCTGCTCCAGAAAAGCCGGGCGTTTGTTTGGCCAGAAATTCCACCACTACATCCTCTCCAAGCTTCAGCGGTTTCAGGTGAACCTGGAATATCTCGGCCCGCTCATTCAGATCAGGCAATTCTACATGAATCTGCCGGTCGAATCGTCCGGCCCGCATCAAAGCCCGGTCCAGGATATCGGCACGGTTGGTGGCAGCGAGGATGATGACACCGCTGTTGGTATCAAAACCGTCCATTTCTGTAAGCAGCTGGTTCAGCGTATTTTCCCGTTCGTCATTGGACCCGAAATTGGGATTCCTTCCCCTGGCACGGCCGATGGCATCAATTTCATCAATAAAAACAATGCACGGAGCTTTTTCCTTGGCTTGCTTGAACAGGTCACGTACCCTCGAAGCCCCCACACCTACAAACATCTCCACAAAGTCGGAGCCCGACATGGAGAAGAAGGGCACATTGGCTTCACCAGCCACTGCCTTGGCCAGTAGGGTTTTACCGGTTCCCGGAGGGCCTACCAGCAAAGCGCCTTTAGGAATTTTTCCACCCAATTTCGTGAATTTTGTCGGGTTTTTAAGAAATTCAACGATTTCCTCAACCTCCTGTTTGGCTTCTGACAACCCGGCTACATCTTTAAAGGAGGTGTTTACCCTCGAATCACGATCAAAAACCTTGGCCTGCGATTTACCCACGCTGAAAATACCCCCCGGGCCCCCACCGGAGCCTTTGCTCATCTTTTTGAAAATCCACCACCACAAAAGGATGATGATGATGAACGGCCCGATGGACCATAGGATGTCGCTCATCCAGTTTCTTTCATTCTTGTATTCCGCTTCTATTCTATCGCCTGGGGGAAGAGCCAGTGCTTCCTGTGTTTCAGCCAGCTTCCTTTCAAAAGTCTCCACCGATCCGATCACAAAATAGAAATGAGGCCCTGCTTCTGCCGGCTTGGTAAAAGTGCCTTCCATCTCCTTTTTATACTTTTCGAGCCGGTCGCTCTTCAGGTAAACCAACGCCTTTTCGTTGTTGATAACCACGATCCGGTCAATGTCGTGCGCTACCAGCATGGTAGTGCGTACCTTGTTCCAGTTGGTTTGTACCGGACCTTTGCTCCCTGTAAAATAATAATTTATGACCAGAAACAATACGGCAATAATGCCATAAAACCAATAGGGGTTGAACCTTGGTTTCTGGTTACTGTTTCCTGGTACTCCAAACGGGTTATTCGGATCCTTATTCGGATTGTTGTTGTTATCTTTATTTTCTGCCATAATCAGTTAATTCTCGTCTTCCAGATATTCAATGGCCGCATCGGCCCATAACTCTTCCAGGTTGTAAAAATTCCGGGCATCTTCCCGGAACACATGCACCATCACATCCCCGTAATCAAGTAAAATCCAGATGGAATTCGGGTATCCGTCCCGATGCCAGGTTTTTACGCCTAACAATTCCTTTATGGTTTCCTCCACAGAGTGCCCGATACCATCAGCATGGGTATTTGAAGTGCCATGACAAATGACAAAATAACTGCATTCCGAGTGCTTGATTGTGGTTAAGTCAACCACAGCGATCTTTCTGCCCTTTAACCTGCGGATACCTTCCACCGCTGCTTCTACTAACTGTTTTCCTTCTATTTTCTTCCGTTTCATGCTGAATCTTTACTCCACAAAGATAAGAATTCCCTTTGGCCTCTAAGTTTTTCCAACCGTAATTAAGGGAAAAAGTGCTAACTTGCAGCCAATTTTGTATTTTTTCCTTTAACCCAGTGTTGAAACAACTGCATCTGGCCGGACATCCACTTATCTTTCTGGATGAAGTCGATTCCACCAACAATTATGCCACCCGGCTGCTTTCCACTCAAAAGGCGGAGGAGGGAACGGTAATATTGACATTTCGTCAGTCGAAGGGTCGTGGAAATGGCAGAAATGTCTGGGAAAGTCAGGATTTTAAAAACTTAACCTTCAGTTTGATCCTTTATCCCCGTTTTTTGGCAGCAGGCTCGCAATTTTTACTTTCCCAGGCTATCTCCCTCGGAATTTTTGATTACCTGAAAAGCAAAACGGATGGAGCTGTCATTAAGTGGCCCAATGATCTGCTGATTCGTCAGAAAAAAATTGCCGGCATCCTGATTGAAAACTCGGTGATGGGGAGCCAGCTTTATTCCTCAGTCATTGGCATCGGATTAAATGTCAACCAGAGCAAATTTCCGGTTCACCTGACTGCAGCCACTTCCTTGTTTCTCGAAACCGGAAAAGTCTCCGATCCGGAAGATTCCTGCGGGCAAATTCTGAAGGAGATCATGAAATGGTACCACTTGCTTGAAAAAGGGGAAAGTGATTTTATTGTACAAAGTTACCTTAGTAACCTCTTCGGAATGGGAGAAAAAAGGATTTTCCTGAAAGAAGGTCAACCCTTTGAAGCCATAATTACCGGCATTGACCCGTTCGGGCAGTTACTGCTTCAGACAGATTCCGGGAAAATAAGTGCATTCCCCTTTAAATCGGTTGAAATGATATTCTAAGGCAGGAAAAACAGTAGGTTGCAGGTTTTCAAAATCTGCTTTGACCAGTCTGTCAATCTCGAGGGTTTCACAGTGTTACACAGTGTACAGCACGGTGTTACACAGTGGTATAATTTTTTTCACAGTGTAACACCGTAAAAACACTGTGCTACACTGTGAAACTTAAAAAGTTTCCTATTGGTAAGGCAGCTTCGCCAGGGCATCTGCGAGCTGGTTAATCCCCTTTTCCAGTTTGTCTCCCACCACCATTTTGACCATCATCCCCATTTCCGCATGGAGGGTGAGCCTAAGTTTGGTCGTGGATTCATCGACTGGCAGCAATTGTACCCAGAATTTCAATTCAAGGGGGATACTTCCCTGCCCGGAAATTTTTATGGTGGAGAATGGAGTTCTTTCCACAATTCTGATCTCTGAACGACCCAACCCAGAAATATCAAAACTCAGAGAATCACGGTCTGACTGTAAATCCCGGACAACCAACTGAGGAATCTTCCCGCTGATGGCCGACAAAATTTCATCGTTGAAGTATTTCGAAAGGTTTCCGAAATCTGACAAATAATTAAAAATGACTTCATCCTTAAAGGGGATGATCTTCACATCGCTGACATATTTATTTTCTGCCATACATTCTACTAAACAGATTAACAATAATTTACTACTAACCCCTAACGAATTTCAAAGCCGGATCGCGCAGCCCGGAACTTTTTTTATTTTCCCCAGTTTGCCGGGTCTTCTCTCCATAACATCAATTTGTGCACTTCCTCTTCCGAAATCTTACCTAACTTAACCGCTTCCCCGATCAGTGCCTGGTAACGGCTGAGGGTGGTCAGTTCCAGTCCGGCTGCAGCGAAGTTATTCATGGCCTGAGGAAATTCGTAGGTAAATATCGCCACCATTCCCAGTACATTTCCCCCATAATCAGCCACCGCTTTTGCCGCTTTCAGGCTGCTGCCCCCGGTAGAAACCAGGTCTTCCACGATCACCACTTTCTGTTCGGGATGAAGCACGCCTTCAATCAGGTTCTCCAGACCATGGCTTTTGGGTTCTGACCTGACATATATAAACGGAAGACCCAGCTGTTCAGCCACCAACGCACCGTGTGCAATGGCGCCTGTTGCCACTCCCGCTATCACTTCTGCCTCCGGATATTTTTCCCGGATGATCCCTGTAAACCGGTCCCTGACGATGCCGCGGGCTTCCGGAAAAGAAAGAATCTTGCGATTGTCACAATAAATCGGTGATTTCCAGCCTGATGCCCAGGTAAAAGGAGTGGCAGGCTGCACTTTTATGGCATTGATTTGCAACAGCAAACGGGCTACTTCGGTTTGAACAGAATCCATAGACAAATCAAATTATCAGTTGCCGCAAAAGTAGGAAGTTTTTCAAATTTATTTTCGGTTTATAATACTTTCAGACCCCCTACCCCCCTAGCTAAAACTGCTACCCTTTTCCCTTCCAGAAATCGCCCATGGCAGGATAACCCGGTCTGCAAAAAAGACAAATCCCCCTGTTACCGCCAATCCCACAATTAAATTCCATTTGGGCTGGAGGACATTTTCCCACCTGCTCCAGGCTTCCGGACTGGTAAAATAGAATACGGCACAAAAAATAAGCACTGCGAGGAGAATCACCCCCACATAAACGAGAAACTCAGAAAGGGATTGTTTCAAGACATGCCGTTTGACAACTTTAGCAGCCATACGGTCGGCAAAATCATCAGACAGCGGTATCAGGCAGTCGCTTTTCAATACCTGATCCAGCAGTTCATTGATGCTGTTGCCGGAACCTTCCTCCGTGTTATCCCACAAATATTTCGGCTCTTTCATTTTGCTGAATTTTTTCCAATTTACCTTTCAATAAGAATCGGGCGCGGTAAAGATAACTTTTTACCGTGCCTTCCGGAAGTCCGGTCACCTGTTCAATTTCCCGGTAAGAGAATTCTTCCAGATAAAATAAGGTCAAAATGGTACGGTAATGAACAGGCAGGCTTTCAATCATGGCAAGAAGTATCTTTTTTAACTCCTCCGTTTCAAACACATGAACGGGTTCATAAGACACTGGTAGAGATGCGGACGGCAACATTTCCGCGGAAGTCTCCTTTCTCCCCTTTATCCTGTTCAATTCGGTAAGGGAGGTGTGGTATGCTATGGTTGCAATCCAGGTGGAAAGCTTTGCATCACCCCGGAAAGCACTGAGCCTGCTGAAAACCTTCATGAAAACATCCTGGCAGATATCTTCCGCCACATCATTCCTCAACAAGATCCGCCGTACCATATGGTTAACCAGTCCCTGGTATTTGGCCACCAGGAACCGGCAGGCATGTTGGTTTCCATTCCTGACCTGTAGTACGAGTTCTTTGTCTGTCATTGCTGAACCATATGACTAAACATCCACGGGAATGTTGCAGAAAATTACAGAAAAAATTTCGGTAAAACTGCAACATTTTTTAAGCAGGCTGGTCAGATAGGCAAAAGTCAAACAATTAAAACTTTGAATTATGCAGGATTTATTTATTACAGCAGTTGTGTTTTTTGGTTTTTACCACATCATCCGGTTGATTTCAGAACATTTTCTGAAAAGAAAACTGATCAACAATGGACATTCCGAACAGGCAGGCATATTGGTGCCGCCTCCGGCCCCGGAAGAGGCCAACAAATATCCCTCTCTGAAATGGGGATTGGTGGCCTTCATGGCCGGTCTGGGACTGATCATCATCGAATTCATCCGGGCGGGTCAGGAAGCTCAGGAATTCTACCAGAGCATGCTCCCCTACGGGATAGAGCTGGTCTTTATTTCGCTCGGGTTCCTGGTTTACTTCTTTATTGTGAACCGGCGGGCTAAAGCGTAAAAGGTCGTTCCGGAGTGTTCCTGGCTTCGCGTTCAGCAGTTTCACACAGCCAACCTGAACTCCCCGCACACCACAAGCCCGGAACTCCCCCGGAACACGCAGCCCCGGATTTTTTCCTACTTTTGCATTCAAACCAGAATGAATGACGGAAATTTTCCTGAATGAGCGCCGCATTATCCTGACCAAAGCCGATGATCCTGATTTTGCGGACAGCGGTCTGACCGGCATTGCTGTGTCCGATCAGCTGACACTGGCACACCTTGTGCAGGAATTTCTGACAGGCATTGATCCTGTTCTGGCGCTTACCGGGGAACCGGATTGGCTGGGACCGGCTTTTCAGGCTATGTTCTTGCTGTTGCCGGCTGCCGGGGGAATAGTGAAAAGCGACAAAGGCTATTTGTTTATTTACAGACGAAATTACTGGGATCTGCCCAAAGGTAAAATTGACAAAGGTGAAACAGCTGCTGAGGCAGCCCTGAGGGAAGTACACGAAGAAACCGGGTTGATGGAGCTTTCCATCACCGGTAAGTTGCCCACGACATGGCACATTTACCAGTCCCCCTGGGAAAAAGACGAAGGGAAATGGATTCTTAAAGAGACCACATGGTTTCTAATGGAAGGGAAAAGTGATGAACCTTTAATTCCGGAATCAGGCGAAGATATTGAGGTAGCCAGGTGGGTAAGGTTTTCGGAACTCGCTGAAATGCATGCAAATACCTATGCCAGCTTACAGAAAATCATAGTTCAGATTCAAATTTCAGATAGTAAAATATAGCGTTGTTTTTCTGCCAGGCCTGATTTTCCGCCAAAGGTTGATCAGATGTTCATAAGTTTCTGAGCTTCAAGGAGATTCTGGTCTACCGGGTGTTTATATTTTACGGCATTCCGGAAGGGCACATGCACAATTTGCTCGTCGTCGAGTCCGACCATGACGCCCTGTTTGTTGTCCAGCAGCGCCTGAATGGCGGCCACGCCCATCAGGGTTGCGCTGACGCGGTCTTTGGCGGTCGGGCTGCCTCCGCGCTGCATATGTCCGAGGATGGAAACCCTCACTTCTATTTCCGGGTATTGCTCGCGTACTTTCTCAGCGACTTTCAGGGCACCCCCCACTTCATCCCCTTCAGCCACCACCACAATACCGCTGGTTTCCTTGTTTTTATAGCCTTTTTGCATGAAGCGGTCGAGCTGCTGACGGTCATCGTCCGATTCAGGGATCATGATTACTTCCGCGCCGCAGGCGATTCCGCTGTTGATGGCCAGGAGTCCTGCTTCCCGGCCCATAACCTCAACGAAAAAGATGCGCCCATGGGAACTGGCGGTATCCTTGATTTTGTCGATGGCTTCCACCACCGTATTAAGTGCGGTATCGTAGCCGATGGTATAGTCGGTCCCAAAAATGTCGTTATCGATGGTGCCGGGAATACCTATGAGGGGGTAATGGTATTCTTCCGAAAAAATCAGGGCGCCGGTGAAAGATCCCTCCCCGCCGATCACCACCACGGCGTCAATTCCGGCTTTAATCAATTGCTGGTATGCTTTTGCCCTTCCTTCAGTTGTCTGAAATTCCTTGCACCGGGCGGTTTTCAGAATAGTACCCCCCTGCTGGATGATCCCGCTGACATCCGACGATTTCATTGGAAGGAAGTCTCCTTCGATCATCCCCTGATACCCCCTCCGGATGCCTGTCACCTTAAGATTACGGGCCAATGCCGTGCGCACTACCGCCCGGATGGCAGCGTTCATTCCCGGCGAATCCCCACCGGAAGTAAGTACACCGATTGTTTTGATGGTTGAAGTATTTTTATTTTTTTCCGAATGGTCTTTTCCTGAGCTCATATATTCTGAATTAGTTTGCTTTCCCCACTGCCAATGCAGCTGAATTTTCACCCAAAAATATAATAAATTGGGTTACTTCAAAAATCACAGCTACGATGCGTTAATGACATGTTCTGCTGCCAGACTATGTCATTAACGCACAACCTCTTATGCTTTCTACCATATCATAAAGCCTGGGAAACAGCCACGGCTACTGCCACTGAAGCTCCTACCATCGGATTATTGCCCATACCGATCAGTCCCATCATTTCCACATGTGCGGGTACTGATGAAGATCCGGCGAACTGGGCATCGGAATGCATGCGGCCCATGGTATCGGTCAGACCGTAAGAAGCAGGTCCTGCGGCCATATTATCGGGGTGAAGGGTTCTCCCAGTACCCCCTCCTGATGCTACTGAAAAGTACTTCTTCCCCTGTTCAACACACTCTTTTTTATAAGTACCTGCAACCGGATGCTGGAAACGGGTCGGGTTGGTGGAATTTCCGGTAATAGAAACATCCACACCCTCTTTGTGGCATATGGCCACCCCTTCACGGACATCGTCGGCTCCATAGCAGTTTACTTTTGCTCTGTCACCCTTGGAGTATGCCTTGCGCATAACCTCCTTCAACTCCCCGGTGGCATAGTCAAACCGGGTCTGAACATAGGTGAATCCATTGATACGGGCTATGATCTTGGCAGCATCCTTCCCCAGTCCGTTCAGAATAACCCGTAATGGTTCTTTTCGCACCCGGTTGGCTGATTTAGCCAACCCGATGGCCCCCTCAGCAGCAGCAAATGATTCATGCCCTGCAATAAAGGCAAAGCATTTGGTCTCTTCCCTGAGCAACATGGCTGCCAGGTTACCATGACCAATACCCACTTTCCGGTCATCGGCCACAGACCCGGGTATACAGAAAGCCTGTAATCCTTCGCCAAGGGTAGCAGCGATATCGGAAGCGTTGGTCTCACCTTTCTTAATCGCAATGGCGGCGCCGGTGATGTATGCCCAGCAAGCATTCTCGAAGGCAATTGGCTGAATGCCCTTAACAATCTGGAATACATCAACCTTTTTATCATCGCATATCTTTTTGGCCTCTTCCAGGCAACTGATCCCGTAAGAATTCAACAGTTTATTGATCTGGTTGATTCGTCTGTCATAACTTTCAAACAATGGCATAGCTGTTTCCTCCTATTCTTTACGTGGATCAATTATTTTAACTGCGTCTTCCATCCGGCCATATTTTCCCGATGCTTTTTTTAAGGCTTCTCCGGGGTCTGTACCCGACTTAATCATATCAAGCATCCGACCCAGGTTAATATACTCGTACCCGATGATTTCACTGTCTTCATCGAGTCCGATTCTGGTCACATAGCCTTCGGTAATTTCCAGGTAACGGGGGCCTTTTGCAACTGTGCCATACATGGTAGCCGTCACACTCCGGAGACCTTTTCCCAGATCTTCCAAACCTGCACCGATGGGCAGTCCCCCCTCCGAAAATGCAGTCTGGGTACGGCCATAAACGATTTGAAGAAATAGTTCCCGCATGGCCGTATTGATGGCATCACACACCAGGTCTGTATTGAGAGCTTCAAGGATGGTTTTCCCCGGTAAAATTTCCGAAGCCATTGCAGCAGAATGAGTCATTCCCGTGCAGCCTATCGTTTCCACGAGGGCTTCCTGGATGATCCCGTCCTTGACATTCAGTGTAAGTTTGCAGGCACCTTGCTGGGGTGCGCACCAACCCACCCCGTGGGTTAATCCGGAGATATCCTTGATCCCTGTCGCTTTCACCCATCTTCCCTCTTCCGGAATTGGTGCAGGACCATGATTCGCTCCCTGGGATACGCAAATCATGTTTTCAACTTCATGCGTGAAATTCATGTTTTTTGTTTTATTGATTGGTTATTGGACAAATTCAGTTTGCTCTCTTTTTTCCTGTTTTGTACATCACCACCTGTGTTCTGTCCAGGGTCACCAGGCAACCATATTTCATGGATTCGAGGGTGGGCCGGATCAAGTCCAGGAAACTCCTGATTTTCTGCTCCTCATCGATTAGCTCAACGATGACCGGCACTTTGTCGGTCACTTCCCAGAATTTATAGGAGTGAATGACGGAGCTGGCACCAAAGCTCATGATACCTTTGGTAACCGTCACCCCGGCCATTCCAGCATTTTTGGCCTGAAAAACCAGCTTTTCATAAAGAAGTTGCTGATCCGGCATATCCGAAGATCCTATGAAAATCCTCAGCAGGTAAGCGTCTGTATTGTCGTTCATGGTCAGATGATTTTCATCAGCAGCCGGCCGGCATAAACAGCCAGCAGACAAAGTAAAAAGCTTAAGGTGGTGTAAGCAGCAAACCTGAACAATTCCTGTTGCTTCAGAAGGATGAAGGCATCGTTGGAGAAGGTGGAAAAAGTGGTAAATCCGCCACAAATGCCAACGGTCAGGAAGAGGCGTACATCAGGAGAGAATATTTCTTCCCTTTCGGAAATTCCGTAGATGATCCCAATCAGCAAACAACCCAAGACATTCACAACCAGCGTACTCCATGGAAAAACGGAAGACACGCTGGTCTGAAAGTATTTAAAAATCAGGAGCCTGGCAACAGTTCCGATGAACCCGCCTGCACCTGCAATAGCCAATGATTTAAGCATGGTTAAAGGTAATAAAGAAAATGTTTACTTTGTTTATTTAAAACGTACCGGCAAATGAAAAAGTGCTTATTCATAATTTTATGTGCTACAACTTTTTTCCTGTTGGTCATCACAAATCTTTCTGCACAGGAAAAAATCAGGAAACCTGACGCAGAGATGACTTCAGGAAAAACTTTGGTTCCTGTGATTATCGACGGGGAAGTGCAGAAAATAGCTGCCTTTGAGAAACAGGAGGATTGGATCAAACAGGATCTTTGGGTGGAAACCGAATTCGATTCCGATGGAGACGGAAAACCGGACAGGATGCACGTGGATGTGGCCCGCCCGAAACAAACCGATACCGAAGGAATCAAGCTTCCGGTCGTTTACGAATCAAGCCCCTATTTTGCCGGTACAGGCAGCACCAAAAAAGAGTATTTCTGGGATGTAAAACAGGAACTGAATACGGCTCCGAAAGGTCATACACCGCAGCCACTTATTGAGCGAAGGGGAAAACGGCCGGTCATTTCCACCTCTCAATACAAATGGATACCCTATGGATTTATCGTGGTACACTCATCTGCTCCCGGCACAGGGCTTTCGCAGGGCTGTCCTACTATTGGCGGTGATCCTGAACGCCTGGCGCCCAAAGCGGTCATTGACTGGCTCAACGGAAGGGCAAAGGGTTATTCCACACCCGACGGAAATGAAGAGGTAAAGGCATATTGGACCACCGGGAAAGTTGGCATGACGGGTACGTCGTACAACGGTACCATTCCGGTTGCAGCAGCCACCACCGGTGTACAGGGGCTTGAGGCAATAATTCCCATTGCGCCCAACACTTCCTATTACCATTATTACCGCTCCAACGGACTCGTTCGCAGCCCTGGTGGGTACCTGGGTGAAGACGTGGATGTGCTCTACGAATTCATTCATTCCAATCCCGACCGGTGTGCCTGGTGTGATTCCGTCATCAGGGACGGGGAAATGGCCAAAGGACAGGACCGGATAACAGGCGATTACAGCAAATTCTGGGAAAAACGCGACCTCTTGTCCTATATGAAGGACTACAAAGCAGCCACGCTGATGGCACACGGGTTTAACGACTGGAATGTAGTTCCGGAACACAGCTACCGGATTATCAAAGCGCTCAGGCAGAAGGGCATTCCGGTTCAGATCTATTACCACCAGGCCGGCCACGGAGGAGAACCGCCATTTAAAATGATGAACCGCTGGTTTACCAGGTACCTGTATGGCGTGGAAAATGGGGTTGAAAAGGATCCCAAAGCATGGATTGTACGCGAGAATGAGGACAGGCAAAAGCCAACAGCCTATATAGATTATCCCAATCCGGAGGCCTTGCCGGTTGAACTGTACCTGGTTCCCGGGTCGCCAACAGCCGGTAAACTGACCATGCATAGGGAAAAATCAAAAGCAAAGGAAAAGCTCACTGATGATTATAATTTCAGCGGAAGTGAACTGGCACAAGCTCCTTCATCAACAAACAGGCTGATGTACCTTACGCCGGTATTAAAGGAACCACTGCACATCTCGGGTGTGCCCAGGATTACCATCAGGGCAGCAAGCAGCAAACCCGCCGTAAACCTTAGCGTATGGCTGGTGACCCTTCCCTGGAATCCGGATAAGAATGCCAGAATCTATGAGAACATTGTGAACCGGGGATGGGCCGACCTGCAAAACCGGAAGTCCCTCACAAAGAGTAAACCGCTGGCGCCCGGTAAATTTTATGAGCTGACTTTTGAGCTGGAACCTGATGACCAGATCATTCCGGAAGGTAAGCAGCTGGGACTTATGATTTTTTCGACCGACAAAGAGTTCACCTTATGGCCATCTCCGGGAACAGAATTAACGGTTGATCCCGGTCAAACCCGGCTGACTTTGCCGGTAGTAGGCGGGAAAAGCGGAATAAATTTCTGATCATTGTTACCTAATCAGCATGCTGGGGTTGAATAAAATCGATTCAGAATAAGTATAGAAATAATTCTGGTTTTGTTTATATTCTTTCCTGAAGGTAAGCTTTTAACTGTTTGAGGCAAATGCGGTTAAGCAATAGTTACTTTTCATTTCTTTATTGTTGCGAATTCAGAGGCTTTTTTGCTAAAGATGTAAAAAAGAAAGGGTCTCATTTCTGAAACCCTTGTAAACATTGACTTTTTCTTTGTGATCCCGGAGGAATTCGAATCCCCAACCTTCTGATCCGTAGTCATAAAAATACATTAATAAACATAATTCATATGTAATATATATTACTGTTTTACAGGTATTTAAGTAATATAAATTCATTTTCAATTAATCAATATTAATGGTTAAAAATAACTTTTGTGTATCAAATAGTGTATCAAGAAAAAAGTCTATTTTTGCAGTAAATACAGCATAAATGACAGCCTTGGTTTCGGTATATCTGGATACTCGTGTATCAAAAACAGAAGATATTTATCCTCTCAAAATAAGAGTTACCTTCAACAGGGAAAGAAGATATTATGGTTTGGAAGCTAAAAAGATCAATGAACTCTTAAGAGCTAACCAGGTTGAAGAATATTTATTCAAAGGAGCCGGGAATTATTCCATTTCGGAAGCAGTTTTTAATAAAACCAAAGAAGAGAACCTTAGAGGGGCATATAGAAAATTGCGTGACGTCTTTAATAAAATACAGGTTGAGTACCAGGCAAAAGCGGACAGATTAAAACCCTTTTCCTTTGAATCCTTTGCCTATGAATTTGAC
>DAIDJX010000039.1 GCA_027451165.1 Prolixibacteraceae bacterium
ACCCCGTCCAATTTTGGACATGGCATGTTGTTCCGGACTTTTGAGGGAAAACTGCTGATGTCGGCACATAGTCACAAAAGTATAAACGGACGCACCATACGGATTCCCCATTTGTTTGGAGTGGATGATTCAGGTGATAAAATAGTAGTGACAGGTCTATATCACCCATGGTAAAATTGGTTTCTCAGGAATTTGCCGTCTATGATTGCACCGTAAAACCGAAATCCTCCGACAGCGCCAGTGTTGCCCGAATCAAATACCTCCGTTTCACAGAGTACCTGAAGGAATTTGATTTCCTGTGGGATACCTTTTCCAAAGAGCGGGTGCAGAAAAGGCAGTTACGAAACTTGAAAGAAGGATCCCGACGATTCTCCGTTCGGTCCAGGCTATGGAAATAACCGCCACCTCATACCGGTATTCCCTTCTGATCCCATGACAGAATGGTTGTGCTTAAAAATACCTGATTTTTATACCTGTCATTGAAAATTTCAGGCTTTCTATGTACAAGTTTCGGAATGTAATTATCTTTATGATCATAATCCGACCTGGCTGGATGCTGATTAATCTGGTCTGTATTTGATGGAAGTCCTGTAACAACTGGTGCCATGAAAAAAAACATTTTACTTTCCTTCCTGTTTTTCCCCTTACTTCCGCTTGTACTTACTGCTCAAACCCTGCCCCTGAAATGCGGTATGTTTACCGGTTCAGGCTATACAAAAGCTGTTTCCACCGGAAAGTGCCCCTCCTATACCGTTTCCGGCGCGAGCAATGAATATTTTGTTTATCGGGGATTAACCCTCGGAACCATTGAAAGCCAGATTTGCAAGGGGATCCATCAATCATGGAACTCCGCTTATCCCGGGATCACCCAGGATATGTGCTACATTACCAGCAACGACAGTTCGGAATTTGAAATCCATAGCTATGGCAGAGCAAAGTGTTCCAGTGACGATTCCTGGTTTTCATTGCAATGTATGACCCGGTTTAAGCTGTCAGAGGAAGAAAAGTGTGAAACTCCTGAACCTCAGCCTGATGATCCTTCCCTGATTTCTATTTCCAACCATGTTCCTGGTCTTACTCCGTCAGAAAAGGAACTGTGGTCGGGAACCGATGAGGATTCTCCCCCGGTCCTGAAAATCTGTGCCGATGGTTCCAAAGCCACCAGGATTACATTCATCAGCAACAATCCGGAAGTACATGTATCAGATGTCAGTTTCCGGGTGGAAAGCGATCCGGGGGGCGATGACATGGCATACTTTGGAAAATTCTTTTTACATGAACTGAAAAACAATACCGTCAGTTATGATTTCAGGCATCCTGACTACCTGCCCTCATCCATCACGAAACAGAGCCGGGAGGACAAGCTGGTCATCCGGTACGGGACGAAAGTGTTCAAAATTCCGGTGGAGATTTACCGCGCCCCGGTGATCCTGGTCCATGGCTTGTGGTCTGACCGGATTCCCTTTCTGAAAATGAGAGATGAACTGGTTGCTGATAATTACTATCCGGCAACATTGATTTATCCGGTGGATTACCATAAATGGAGTGGTTCATCATTACAGACGAACGCCCGGATCGTTCCCGACCATATCCGGGTGATGCTCAATATGTGCCGGTTTTACCACTTTTCTGCCGGCAGTGTGGATGTGATCGGGCACAGCATGGGTGGTTTAATATCAAGATTGTATATTCAGTCGGCAGAATATCCCCACCGCAATGACATTCATAAACTGATCACCATCAATACCCCGCATTCAGGCACACAACTGGCCAACTTCCTGATCAGTACCGACAATGCGGCATCTTTAGCCGGGAGGTTGGTTGGGGAAATCATTATCAATAAATCTACGGGTGGTTCCCTGTATGATGGCGCCATGCATGATATGGCCGTCAACAGCCCGGCTATGAATGATTTAAATGTTCTGCGGCTAAATCATTCGATAGTACCGGCCCGTTCAATTACCACCCAGGCACCGGTGACCATGGGCAACTGGATGCATGGCATTTATTGTGCTGTGTCACCCATTTTAGCCCTGACTACGGTATCTGTTCCGACCTTTTTCTTCGGAAACCAGCTCCACGACATGATGGTTACCGTCCCGTCGCAGACAGGTGGTTTACCGGTAATTAATACTCGATTGATTAATAATCAGGTGCATGTTTTTTCCACACAAAATCCGGCCATCATACAAGATGTGGAAGAGGCGCTTGGTGCCAGGTCAACCGATCCAGATGTTTTCTGCCAAACGGGATTCCACCCGGTTGCGCAAACCAGCCCGTATAAAAGCGCTTCCATTTTAGCACCTGCCGACATCATACCGGGTAGCCTGACCATCACCGCCCCGCTGAGAAACCAAAGTTTCAACACCGGAAATTATATACCCGTCTCACTCAGCTCCAAAAACGGAATAAACCGGATCATTTTGGAAGCCATTAACTTACCCGATAAAATCTTTGTCAAAGACACCGCCTTTTCTTCCGGAACCGTTCCATATACCATTCCCTCTGATGCCTTCGGAAAAGTGACATTTCTCGCTTTGGGTTATCAGAACGGCACGCTGACCGGATTTGATACCCTTTCGGTCAATGTCAATCCTCCTTCGTCGTGGTCGTTGGACAGCATTCAGGTATCGGAAAAAACCGTTTGTGTTGAAGAGAAGAAAACAACTTCCATTTCAGTGGACGCATGGTACCGGAACAATGTTCATTTTGATGTCAGCCGTTCAACCGGCCTGAAACTGCAGATGGCGGATACGACCATTGCCAGACTTGACCCCTCCGGTCAAATATGGGGCAAGAAGGCGGGCATCACGGTTTTGAGCGTCAGCTACGCTTCAAAGTCTGTAAACCTGCCGGTGATGGTATTTCCGGAATATACCGGTGCTGATACGGTCTCCACAGCTCTGGAAGAAATTAAATCCCTTCGTCCGGAGCCTTCCGGAGAAATCACCAACTTCCGGATTTATCCAAACCCTGCCTCCGGCTCATTTACAGCGTCCTGTCAACTAAATCAACAAGGGGAAATAACCATCAGTATTACAGACGTTTATGGTAAGCTGATTTATAAATGGCATGAAGTCAGGTCTCCGGGGAACCACCAGTTTACTTCCGGCACACGAAATCTTCCGGCGGGAATATATCTGGTTCAGTTGAGGACAGGTGTTCAGACTCAAACAAAGAAACTGCTAATCCGGTAGATTTCGGAAGAATACTTACCGGCCATCAGATATGGAAGAGACTGTCGAGCCGGTTCCCTTTTTTCAGGCGGTACTGGTAGAAGATGAAAATCAGGGTGACAGGCAGAACAGAGACAGCCACAATAAGCGACCATCGGAGATGCAAAAAACCGTTCAAAAATTTGTCGAGTACTATTTCTGTCAGGATACAAA
This sequence comes from Prolixibacteraceae bacterium, assembly GCA_027451165.1. Lineage (GTDB taxonomy): Bacteria > Bacteroidota > Bacteroidia > Bacteroidales > Prolixibacteraceae > UBA1413. Next base: position 3,390 of record DAIDJX010000039.1, read on the forward strand.
ATCCTGCAGAAAGCAATAATCCTGCAGCGATAATGTTCAAGCCCTTCAGATGGGCAAACCGGTAGAGCAGACCGATCATGCCCGCAAGGGCAAAAGCTGCTGCAGTAAGGGGCAAACCGACCGGAAGAAACCAGTTGGTACCTCCGGTAATGCGATCGAGAAGAAAAAGAGCGGTGAGCACAGTTGCCAGCAGGGCAGGGATGATTACCCAAATTCTCCGGTAAGCGTAAAGAAACAGGGTCAGGATGATCCACAAGGCCAGTATAACCACATCGGAGAAGATGGACCATCCCGGTATACGGTTGATCAGCAGGTCAACCAGCGTGCATACCGCAATGCCTGAAAAAGCGATAACTCCGGACAACTCCCACAGGTGTTTCCTGTTTTCTTTTTTGTGCTGCTGAAGGATCTCTGAAGGGTTAACCATGACTGTTTCCGGCTTTTCTCCGGAATCCTGCGGATTCCTTCCGCAAAGCGGGCAACTATTCAGTCCGTTATCCAGTTCAACTCCGCAATGGGTGCAAATAGTCATTCTTGTCCTGTTATTGGTTATTTAAAATCTTCACCCGGATGCCTGCATCTGTCAGGTGTTTCAAAATCCGTCTTTCCAGATCCCACGATTCTGAAACATTGGAAAAGCAGATGCGCAATTTGTCTTTAAAGGATATAATTCCGCTTCCGGCTTTTACTTTTGGATTAGGGGGAGGGGGTATCAGCTCAAACGATTCAATCCATTCCCCCATATCTCCAGGAAGAGTCACCTGTCCCATGTTGGTGACCATACCGGAGAAACGTTTCGAAGCGAGTCCACGGTAAATGGCCACTACGGCCATTTTTTTCAGGAATAATGGCAGAATCCTGATAATCAATTGCTTTTCGTAGCTGACATTGGAAGACAGGAAGCGTGATATCTGTTTGATATCGGAGCTGAATTGCAACTGGTGATGAACCGACCGGAGTATTTCCTCAAAGGTATAGCTCCCCAAACGGAGATCGATTTCCGGCAATACAAAAAGAGAAAAATTCCGCATGGTACGGCTGGGAAACTTGCTTCTCATGTTCACCGGGACTTCAATTCTGAGTACTTTCCGGTTTTTCTTTCTGGTTTGCTGATGCCCGGCAGCATAGATTTCCTGGAGTGCATAATGATACACAGAAACATAATATTCGGTAACAGATACTTTAAGTTTCCGGGAAACCTCGAGCAGATCCTGAACATTCACTTCCACATGCAAAACATTCAACCTGGGTCTCGGATTCAATTTAAAAGGAAGATGCCAGGCTTTGACGAGTTTCAGCGGAGGTGGCAATTTCCGGAAAAATTTATTGTAAGCGTCTTCGAATTCTTCTTCACTGAGGGGTGTCTCCGGTTGAATAATTGAATTGTCGGCAGTTACCGGTTTCCCGCAAATTTTCAGATAGGTGAGCAGAAGCGATTTCAGGTATTCCAGAGCGCCTCCACCGTCTGTCAGGATATGAATGAATTCGACAGATATTCTGTTTTTCTTCACAAGAATCCTGTAGAGTGGTTCATTTTTCCTTTTCAGGGCAAATGCGGCACAGGGGATATTCTCATCAACCAGGATTCTTGGAGGCAGGTGGTTGAATTCCAGGAAGTGCCAGAAGATTCCGCTTCCCAGCGATACACTGAAATAGGGAAACCTCTCTGTGGTCAGTTCCACTGCCTCCCTGAGCGCCGAATACCGGACAGGTTCCTTCATAAACGCAGTGATCCTGAAAACTGAGGTCAGGTCTTCCGAAATGATGGCAGGGAAGAGCTTTGCAGCATTGTCCAGACTAAACCATCCCTTTCCCCGGATGGATTCAGTAAATTCCGTCATTATGAGGTTGGTTTACGGTTCTGCAGGACATGTTTTTCAAAGAATGACCAGATCACTTCGGCACCGTCAAAATCGCTACAGGTTCTTCCAATCAGTTTTTTGGGCAGATACTGAATGCCTCCCGGCCAGGTATGCCCCCCACCGGTCACCATGTACAGGAAAACCTCCCCTCCATTACTGCTGTTGAGGTAATGTTTGATGGTCACCCTTGTACCATCCTCAGGATCGTAGTCGGGCAACTGGCTGATGACAGGGTCAGGGGAACACCCGTTCTTCATTGCCCAGTAACTGACCGATGCTTCCGTTGACCATACTTTACCCAGTTTAATCTTCTTCAATGTTCCGATGATCACACCTCCTCCGAATGGAACAACCGGATCTTCTGTGCCATTGATGGCCAGCACCGGAACTGGTCTTACCGGAGTGCAGCCGGCAATGATCAAAGGGGGCATATTACCGGTTACCGGTGCAATGGCTGTTACTTTGTGTGATAATTCGCAGGCCAGCCGGTAAGCCATAATGGCTCCGTTGGACATGCCGGTCACATAAATCCTGTCTTTATTGATGGAGTATTTTCTGATCAGGGTATCCATCAGGGTGGAAAGAAATCCGACATCATCAATATTTTCCCTGTGGGCACGGTCATTGGAACTGTCGTCAATCCGGCCATCGTTCCAGTTTTTTTCTATGCCATCGGGATACACTACAATAAATCCCTTTTTATCTGCCAGTTTATTAAACCCTTTGCGGGTAAGCAGTTCCATGCTTTTGCCGTTACCTCCTTTTCCGTGTAAAGCCAGTACAAGCGGTACAGGAGTTGTCTTGCTGACAGAGGATGGAAGGTAAACGAGATAAGTTCTTTTCAAGCCCTGATATGCGAAAGCCGAATGATAGGTTTGTCCTGCCAGGGACCTCAGGGAAAGAAGAAGAATTGCAGAAAGCACTGTGATTAACAGCCAGATACGTCTTATCATCGGACAAAGATACGAATTGTTTGTCATAAAGTTACCGGAATATCTGGCAGTTGAAGAATGAATCAGTTTTAAGTTTTATTATCTTGCAGCTTTAAATTTTGAGGTAAATATCTAATGATCAGGTTATGAAAAGGTTTCTCATCTTCTGTTTGGTTTTATTTGTTGTTTCATTGGGTTTTTTCGCCTTTAAACCGGGAAAGGCTACACAACCGGTACTTGGCGCCAGATCGGTTCAGATCATCGCAAAGGATGGTCTGAAATTCCGTGATCTCAACAGGAACGGTTTGGTTGACCCTTATGAAGACTGGCGGCTGACACCGGAAAAAAGAAGCAAAGACCTGTTGGGCCGGATGTCGGTGCAGCAGAAAGCCGGTTTTATGCTCATCAATACCATCAACATGACGGGTTCCCGGAGGGCTGAAGCTTCCGGAGGGAAACTGTTGGCCAGTGACCTTTTTGAAGGAGGTGAATCTCCCCAGGGTGCCGGCAGAAGAGAGGGTGAACAGCGTGGGATCCGCAGACAGGAGGGTACACCCAGGCAACAGCCTGCCGATGGAATGCCGGCCATTCCAGCCGGACAGGTGGAACGCTTTGCAGGAATGGGGGGCAATGTGGGTACCACCAAAATGGTCAAAGAGTTTCAAAACCGGCATTTTATCCTGAGGATGAGCGAAAGCGCCAAAGATATGGCTGAATGGGCAAACAAACTGCAGGCGCTTTGTGAGAGCGAACCGCTGGGTATTCCGGCTATTGTGGCCTCCAACCCCCGCAACCACGTAACCACCAATGCTTCGCTGGGTACCAGTGTGGGCAATACCGTTTTTTCCATGTGGCCGGGGGAACTTGGCTTGTCTGCCATGCGCGATCTGGCCCTTACCAGGGATTTTGCGGATATTGCCCGTCAGGAGTGGGCAGCAGTTGGCCTCCGGAAAGGGTACATGTACATGGCCGATCTCAGTACAGAACCCCGCTGGTCAAGGGTCAACGGCACTTTCGGGGAAAATGCGGAATGGGTGGCCCAAATGACAAGGGAAATTGTGTTGGGTTTCCAGGGGGACAAACTGAACGAAAAATCGGTGGCGCTTACCATGAAACATTTTCCCGGAGGTGGAGCAGGAAAGGGAGGACAGGATTCTCACTTTGCCTGGGGTAAAGCGGAAATCTTTCCCGGCAATATGTTCAACAACAACCTGATACCTTTCAAGGCAGCCATCAAGGCCGGTACATCCGCCATCATGCCTTATTATTCCCTGCCGGAAGGCACCCCATACGAAGAAGTAGGCTATGCTTTCAACAAAGGGGTTATCAACGACCTGCTGAGGAATAAAATGGGCTTTAAGGGCATCATCAACTCGGATACCGGTCCGCTTACCAGCATGGCATGGGGCGTGGAAAATCTTACACTCCACCAGCGCTATAAAAAGGCAATCGAGGCGGGTGTCAATATTTTTTCAGGGGTATCCGATCCTAAGGATCTTGTGGCGGTCATTGACAGCGGGATGGTGGATATGAAACTGATCGACCAGTCGGTTTTACTCCTGTTGAAGGAGAAATTTGAGTTGGGCTTGTTTGAAAATCCTTATGTTGATCCGGTTGCGGCAGAAATGCTGGTGAATAATTCCGGTTTTAAGCAAAAAGCCGATCTGGCGCTCCGCAAATCGATCGTATTGCTGCGGAATGAAAATAGTGCATTGCCGCTGAAGAAAGGCCAGAAGGTTTATATTGAAATGCTGCAGCGTTCTTCAGGAAGGGAATCAACGGAAGCACCCCGGAAAAATATGCTGATGGTCAACCAGTCGGGATATCCCCTGGATTTTGTAAAAACTCCGGAAGAAGCCGACCTGGTAGTGCTGTGGCTGGTACCCACAGGAAATGCTTTGTTCAGCTCTACCGGTCAGCCAATTTCTTTGAGTTTATCTCAGAATGCCGTAGATACAGAATATGTGAACAAATTAACCGCTGCCAAACCTACCATCCTCGTGGTCAACTATACCAACCCATGGGTAATTGACGAAATTTACAACGACCAGGCGAAAGGGAACATTAAGGGGGTACTGGCTACCTTCGGCACTACTCCTGAAGCTTTGCTTGATGTACTGACCGGTCGTTATAACCCGACGGGTAAAATGCCGTTTGCCACCCCCGTTTCCATGAAAGTGGTGGAGACCCAGAAAGAGGATGTTCCGGGCTACCTGGAAGGACCCGGCTATTCCCTTTTCAGGTATGACGAAGGAGTAAGCTACCAGGGAAAATAGGCTTTCCGGTATCGGTTTGGCTTGTGAATCCCTTGTCTAAGTTTTCAGGAATCGTTTCAACAATATCATTTTAACCATTGCAGATTCAGGGGTATCCTCTGGGATTTTTCCTGCAAGATTTTTATTTTTGCCGGGGTAAACGGACAAAATGGATCGTTCCGGTTTAACCAAATCCAGAAATGAGTAGCATTCTCGAAGAAACAGGTCATAACATCAGGAGGATTACTGCCTTTTTCTATCCTCCTTTCCGGAAATACATGACCCTGCAGTTTTTCCTGTACGGTGTTACAGGAGCTGCCAACCTGGTCTTTGACTGGGTGCTTTATTTTGTGTTGTACAATTATGTGCTTCAACAGCGGGATTTAAGAATGGGTTTTGTCACGCTGAGTTCCCACATCGGCACGATGGCCATCAAAATCCCGGTCGTTCTTTGTACCGGTTTTCTGCTCCAGCGATACGTAACCTTCTTTCAGTCGGAGGTGGTCATGCGAAAACAACTTTTCAGGTATTCCATCGTTTTTGCAGTTAATTTGCTGATCAACTACTTCGGTTTGAAACTACTCGTGGATAATTTTGGTTTCTGGCCTTCCCCTTCCAATGTGACCATTTCTATCGTAACCGTCATTGTCAGTTACTTTTCCCAGAAGTGGTTTACTTTTCAGACTTCCACTCCCCGGGGCGAACTGCAGCGGTTCCGGGCAAGATAGTTGAATTGGATGCCACCAAGACTCTAAGTCACTGAGATTCACTCTTGTTGAACCAAATATCTTCCTATGAAAATTCTGTTTCGTATCTTTCTGCTAGTCATTGTATTGTTCACCCCATCCGCTGCATTTTCCCAATCCTCTCCTAATCCGGTCATTGATGGTTACCGCGGCATCTGGTTCGAGCTGAACCAAAAATATCCCTACGGGGACAAATACTCCGGCGGGCTGGGTACTTACACAGCCGACCATATTCCTATGGCCATCTATGTGGAAGAAGTCAACAAAACATTTTTTGTTTACGGCGGAACTACTTCAGAAACCGAAAGGCACTTGCTGTGTATGATCGGCTGTTATGATCACACCCGCAACCGCCTGCAAAAGCCGGTGGTCGTGTGTGACAAGGAAGGGGTGAATGACCCGCATGACGATCCCTCTCTGCAAATTGATGATCAGGGTTATTTGTGGGTCTTCGTGTCGGGACGGGCAAAAGCGAGGCCGGGTTTTAAATACAGAAGCGTAAAGCCTTATGATATAGGATGTTTTGAGAAGATCACCACAGAGGAAATGACCTATCCTCAGCCCTGGTATTTTAAAGGAAAGGGTTTTCTTCACCTCTTCACCAAATATACCGGCGTGCGTGAGTTGTATTTTGAAACCAGCCCCGACGGGATCAACTGGAGCGATGACCAAAAACTGGCCGGTATCAGGGAAGGAGATGACAAACTGGGTGGACATTATCAGGTGAGCCAGCAATGGGGTGATAAGGTGGGGACATTTTTCAACCGGCATCCTAACGGTGATGTGGACCGGCGTACCGACCTGTATTACCTGGAAACAAAAGATATGGGGAAGACCTGGACAACTGCTTCGGGGGAAGCGGTATCATTACCGCTGACAGTAACCTCACCGCTGACAGGGTCTTCGACCGCTGTCAGGGTTATTGATTATTCAGGACAGAAATTAAATGTTTACCTCTGCGACGTTAATTTTGATGCTTCCGGGAATCCGGTTTGTCTGTACATTACCAGTCGCGGCCATAAGCCTGGACCGGACAGCGCTCCATACCTGTGGCACATTACCCGTTGGACAGGTACGGGGTGGGAGAGTGCGGTGGTCTGTAATTCAGATCACAATTACGACATGGGAAGCCTCTTTATTTATCCGGATAAGTGGCTGGTGGTAGCACCGGTGGTGAGCGGTCCGCAGTTGTGGGGCGCCGGCGGGGAAGTAGCCATGTACCAGTCGTTCGACTCCGGCAAAACCTGGACCATGGCACAACAGGTAACCTTCAACAGTCAAAGGAACAACAGCTATGTGCGCCGGCCACAGCATGCCCGTGATCCCTTTTTGTATTACTGGGCAGATGGCAACCCACATCAGTTCAGCATTTCAAAATTATTCTTCGGGGATTCACAAGGCAATGTCTATGAAATGCCTTATCAGTTTTCAGGGAAATGGGTGAAGCCGGTGAAGGTGAGCAGGTGATAGGGATGTTGAGAAGCAAGGCATTGCGTAAAATAATCCATTAATGACCGAAACGAAGGTCTATAAGTCTTTACCTCTGTGCGACCCTGTGTGAACTCTGTGAAACGCTGTATAACTAATAGCATTAAATTACACAGAGTTCACACAGGGTTACACAGAGGTAGTGAATTGTGATATAATTATTGCTGCGATTGCGGCTCTTTTCAAGTCTGCTGATCCGGTAAAATTTTTCTCGCTGCTCTTTTCGCATTCAGGTATTTTACCAGTTTATCGGTGTAAATGGTAATTGTAACGAATGCGGCAAACACAGCTAAAAACCAGGACACTTTAGCCAGGTTGATGGTACTGCCTCCCTCGTGGCCTCCCCTTCGAAACCCTTCGCCTCTGCCCCGGCTATCACCAGGTCCTCCCGGGAAACCTGGTCTGAAATTTCCCCGGTTTTGCCCCTTTACGGAATCCTGGGGCAGTGTTCTATCCCGGAATCTTGCCCCGCTTTCCCGTTCCCGGAATGCTTCCCTGTCTATGTGACCACTTCTGAAGCCGCCTTCCCGGCCATCTCTTCCTGCCATGTTTTCCGTCTGACCATAGCTGAATATCCGGACACTCCTGTTCCAGTATCCCAAACGGATGAATCCCCAGGTCCCGCTTACCAAAACCGCAGTAACCAGGAGTATGTTGATGGTTTTTCTTGCCATTTTTGAAAATTTTATTAGTGAAAAGTTAAGCTTTTTTGATTCTTAAGCGCTGAAGAACCCATTTCCAGTGAAGACCCAGGTGTACCCCGAAGAGCGCAAGGGTGAGGAAAGAGGAACTGGTATGCATAATCCGCCAGAAAAAGGGTGATCCTCCGGGTTTTATCCAGGAAAGATCAATGGTGCGGGCAATGGCTATTCCACTGAGAATCATCAATATCATCCCCGCCAGCAGAAAATAGTCCAGGATATAATTAAGACGGGTTCTGGCCGTACATTTCCGGAAAAAACCCATGGTCACTTTTTTTATCCAGGTCCAGTTCAGGATTTTGTGCAGGATAAAAAACAATCCGATAATCAAGCCTGCCCATTCATGAAACCCAAGACCAAAGAAGGAGCGCGGATCCATGAGCAGGAGCATGACCACCGTCACAGAGAGGCTTAGATAAAATTTTAATCTGTTCATACATCAAGTTTTATGTTTAACTACTTTTTGCTTTCCTGACCGGCTCCTGTTATTCCTTTTTGAACCAGTTGACCATTTGATGACAAATGAAGTACATAGTTTATTCCGGTAAGGGCAAAACCGGACAGAAAGGCAAAATACACCGATGAAACAGACTATTTCAGGGTTGGAATTATTTACCTTTTTATTCTGTAATTTATGTAACATGTCATGTATGCAACAGATAAAATTGGCTAAACAGCCATTTTACTGTTAATTAGAGGGAATCCGATTATTTTTTGTATTTTGGCGTTCAAATACAAACATATTATGAAAAGATTTCTGGCTTTTTTTTCAATGTTGATTCTGGGGATTGCTTTTGTGTCTTTTACCCTATCACAGACTGGTTCACCTTCCGCCCAAATGCCTGACAATGTGAAAGCAGCCGTTGACAAGGCCTGTTTTGCCTGTCACAATACAGCATCGCAAAATGCCAAGGCTAAGGAGAAACTGGATTTCAGCACCCTGAGTGGTTTGGCAAAAGCTGCCCAGATCGGGAAGTACCGTGAAATTGGTGAGACCATTGAGAATGGCGAGATGCCTCCCAAGAAATTCCTCGACAATTATCCGGATAAAAAACTAACCGCAGAGGAAAGTAAACTGCTGATCAAATGGGCAGAAGGTGAAGTCAAGAACCTGATGAAAAAATAATACTTCTCCGGAAATATTTTCCCTTATGAAAAAGTTCAGGATTGCCGGTCTGATACTGGCAGGTATTTTTATTGTTCTTCAGTTTTTCCAGCCTGAATTAAACCGGTCAGGCCTTGGGGATAACAGTATCCTTGCCAAAGAAAAACTTCCGGAGCCTGTGGCTGCTATGCTCAAACACTCCTGTTTCGACTGTCATTCCAACCAGACCAATTACCCCTGGTATGACCGGATTGCCCCGGCTTCCTGGCTGGTTGCCCACCATGTTAAGGAAGGTAAAAAACAACTCAATTTCTCTGACTGGGGAAGTAAAGATGTGATTGACAAAATAACTGAATTGGGAAAAATCGGCGATGAGGTGAAATCAGGCAATATGCCCATTCCCTCCTATGTGATGATTCACCGGGATGCAAAACTCTCAAAAGAACAAACCGAAGAGCTTATCGCATGGACAGTTAAATTTAGTGAAGAATTGCTGGCAAAGGAGGAATAAGGGATTGTTTGTTGGTACCCTTAAATGGCATGGAGTGGCCAGAAACACAAACAAATACTCGTTTTTGACATCTCAATCTTTGATTTTCAACGTATTACCTTCTACGACCACCGTATATTTCTTCAGCGCGGCGGTAGCCGGTCCCTGGAGAACGGAGCCGGAGGTGTCAAATTTGGAATTGTGGCAGGGGCATACCACCTGGGTTCCGGAGTAGTTGACGGTACAACCTTCATGGGTGCAAAGTTTTGACAAAGCGATGTACTGCGATTCACCGCTTTTAATCACAATGATGTTTCCGGTATACGCGTAACCCCCCACCGTCTTTAAAGCTGCAAATTCAGTTTTGGTCAGATCAACAAGAATATCATTGCTGTTATTGTTGTTGTTGTTGCCGCCATCATCAGGGTTATCATCTTCTTTTGAACAGGCATTAAATACTGCTGGAGCAGCGATCAGCAATCCGGTGCCGAAAACGAATTTTCTTAAAAAATCTTTCCTTTCCATTTGATGTAATGTTTTGATTCAAAACACATCAACAATGAAAAGGTTCAGGATTTTCAGGTTTTATTTTTCAGAACGCAGTGCATAAACCAACAGGTGATTGCCATGCCGGATATAAAGTCTTCCATTGTAAATCGCAGGATGTGCCCAGTGGGGACCTGTGCCTTCGGTTACATTAAATGAACCCTTGATTTTCATTTGTTTTTCATCTGGTTCTACCAGGGCTACATGTCCGCTCTTTTCTTCATATAAATAGAGCATCCCATCTGCAGATATCAGGGAACCTTTGTTGTACCATTCTTTCTCCCAGTTTAGTTTTCCTGTTTCCCAATCCAGACATGCCCATTTACCTTTTGCATTGTTTTGCCAGTTGGAACCGTAAATGGCATTCCCAACGCGGACAACTCCGCCCACATGACAGTCCAGTGTGTCATTTCTCCATTTCAGGGATGCTGAAAGGCCGTCCTGCGACAGGGAAAACATCAATCCGGGATGGTTGTAACCACTGGTGACAAAAATTTCATCTCCATGAACCAGCGGTGGATTGGTATTTGCCCCGATCCCCTGATCTGAAAGATGGTATTGCATCAGGTCATAGCTCCAGAGGATATCGCCATTCCGCGCATTCAGGGCGATCAGGTGTTTGGCTGTTTGTGCCAGAATGATCTGCATCCCACCTTTGCTGATCAAAATGGGGGAAGCATAGGATTTGGAACCCCCCAGGCTTTTTGATTTCCAGATCAGGGAACCATCTTCCTTCTTCAGGGCAATTACTGCATTTTCTTCACCTCCGGTGGTGTAAATAACCGCCTTTTCAGTGAGCAGCAGGGATTCTGCCTCACCATGTTTGTGAATTTCGGCTTTATAGGTATCTGCGGCATGGACCTTCCACAAAATGGAACCGGTTTTTGTATCCAGGCAGCAAAGCTCACCCACACCACTGGCAATGTAAAGCCTGTCACCTTCAACAGATGGCGTGCAACGGTTTTCCGGGTAGGTTCTGATCCAGAATTTTCCGTAATGTGTTTGCCAGAGTTGTTTCCCTTCTATCGTGTAAGCAGTGACCAGATTAAGGGAGTCTTTTGTTCCGGAAACATAAATGTTGTTCCGGTAAACAACAGGTTGTGAATATCCTGCCCCGAATCCTGACACTTTCATGATCAGGTCAGGCCCTTGTTCCGGCCATTTCTTCATCAGGTTTGATTCCGGATAAATTCCCTGGCTGCCCGGTCCCCTGAACCCGGCATAATCCTGAGGAAAAGCTGTTGCTGCCAGCGACAAAACAAAAAGCAGGAAAAATAACCTCTTCATTTTACACGATTTTCTGCAAAAAAAGGATTTTCATGCATTACTCCAAAATTCCGTGGATAATTTCCGGCGCAGACTCTTTTTTCCCGGTATCTTTATGCACCATAATATGGCACTATACTCACTTCAAATAGGCTGAAAATGAAGATATTATTTACTGTATTTGTACTTGTGCAGGGATTTGTTTTTATTTCGCGGGCTCAGACTGAACTGCGCACGGACCAGTTGCAGATTCTGGTTTCAGCTGAAGGACAAATCATCCGGATGGCGAATCCCCTGAGCGGTACTGATTACCTGGCCAAAGGAGAAAATGCCCCCCTGATGCAGATCAGGTCAGGGACAACCTGGGAGCTGCCTGCAAAAGCGGTTTACAATCCCGGGTCACGAATTATCTCCCTGTTTTACGGAAAATCCGGTACAAAGGCCGAAATAGCGGTGACGGAAAGGAAGGATCACCTGGGGTTTCAGCTCAAAAGCCTAAACAGGAAAAGCAGGGTGGATGCCGTTTGCTGGGGACCTTATCCCCTGGTCATTTCGAAGACCATCGGGGAGGTGGTCGGGGTTGTCAGGGATACGTCCTTTGCTCTCGGAATTCAGGCACTGAATGTGAAAACAGTCGGGGGTGTATTGAAGAATGATGGCGGGACCGACGACTCGAGGGGGTCTGCCGCAGTACCACAGCCGTATGGAAGCAGCCTCCAGGCATACAGCCTCAATCGTTCTCATCCCCGGAAACTGACGGTCTGGGGGAACCAGTACCCCGATATGCCGGTTAAGGCCATTCCGGGCGAAACAGTGGCGGGATCAGCCATTGCACTCTTTGGCTGCCGGGAGGAACAGGTTCTTGAAACGATTGGCAACATCGAACTTACCCATGGCCTTCCTCATCCCCTTATCAATGGTGTCTGGCATAAGCAGTCGCCTGAAACAGGCAGGGCCTATATGATCTCGGATTTCACGGAAAGAACCATTGATGATGTGCTGGAATTCACACAAAAGGCGGGTCTTACATCCCTGTATCATGAGGGGCCTTTCCAATCCTGGGGGCACTTCATACCCGATTCCGCCAGTTTTCCGAATGGCAGGGAGGGGCTGAAATCATGCGTGGAAAAAGCTTCCCGCATGGGTATTCGCATCGGAGCGCACACGCTTTCCACCTTTATCAACACCAATGATCCTTATGTTACCCCGGATCCTGATCCGCGCCTGTCCGCCACCGGTTCGTCGTTTTTACCGGTAGGAGCCGGACCAACTGATACTGTCATTACCGTTGCAAAACCTGAATATTTTTCCAATCTGAAGCAAAGTACCCTCCGTGCGGTAAGGATCGGAAAAGAGATCATCCAATTCAGGGAAGTAACCCTGGTTCCACCATATCGTTTGCTGGGATGCAAAAGGGGAGCCTTCGGAACAAAGGCTACCGCGCATAAAAAGGGGGAAACCGCCGCCATGCTGATGGATTATCCTTACCAGACCCTTTTCCCGGATTTCAGCCTGCAGCAGGAAATTGCCGGTAACCTTGCCCGTTTTTTCAATGAAACCGGCGTATCCCAGATGGATTTTGACGGACACGAGGGGTGTATGTCTTCCGGTGAAGGGGAATATGCCATGCAGGCATTCGCGGAAAAAGTATTCCGGGAAACCAACCATACGCTGGTGAACGGGACAAGCCGCTCCGGCCATTATTACTGGCACATCTGTCATTACTGGAAC
>DAIDJX010000040.1 GCA_027451165.1 Prolixibacteraceae bacterium
CCGAAGGTAGCCCTTATTATTCTCAGCGGGATGGTAAATACATTGTCACGGATCACCGCGTAGTGCCCAATTATGATGATAAATTCAAAACCCTGTTCCCCAGGATGTGGAGTTCCATGGAAGCGGGTCATGCCGGGGAATATGAACAGTGGGGCCGAATCAAGGGGACCCGGATTCAGCATGTGAACGAACAGGGTGAAAAGGTGGTGATCACCAAACCTACGATGGTGGAAAACCTCCGGTTTTTCTTCCGTTACCAGGTCGGTCACATGTACCTTCGTTATTTTATGTGGAATTTTGCCGGCCGTCAGGACGATGTTCAGAGCCATGGCGGTATCCTGCACGGCAACTGGATCAGTGGGATACCCTTCATTGACAACTGGCGGCTGGGCGACCAGTCGGATCGCCCCGCCTCTTTGCAGAACCGGGCCAACAATAAATACTATTTCCTGCCCCTCATCCTTGGTATTCTGGGTGTTTTCTACCAGTATAACAAGGGAAGGGAAGGCAAAAGAGGACTTTGGCTTGTCTTTTTGCTCTTCCTGATGACCGGTCTGGCCATTGTTGTTTATCTGAATCAATATCCCATTCAGCCGCGGGAAAGGGATTATGCCTATGCCGGATCCTTTTATGCCTTTGCCATATGGATCGGATTGGGCGTCCTTTACCTGTATGAGGCGCTGAAAAAAGTTCTTCCTGAAAAGGTTAATGCCCCCCTGGTAACCGCAGTGACCCTCCTTCTGGTTCCGGGAATTATGCTTGCTGAAAACTATGATGACCATGACCGTTCCGGAAGATATACCGCACGCGACCTGGGCGCCAATTACCTGAAAACCTGTGCTCCGAATGCCATCATTTTCACCAACGGCGACAACGATACGTTCCCCTTGTGGTACAACCAGGAAGTAGAACATGTAAGAACCGATGTCAGGGTGTGTAACCTCAGTTACCTGCAAACCGACTGGTATATTTCCCAGATGAAGAGGCAGGCTTACGAGTCGAAACCAATTCCATTCTCTCTGAAAGAAGAACAATACACCCAGGGTACCCGGGATATTGTATACCTCCTCGATGATCCAAGAATTAAACGTCCGGCCATCGACCTGCTGGAGGCCACCGCATTTGTGGCTTCCGATGATCCGGCGACAAAACTGAGTCAGGTTGAAAATGCCGCTTTTATTCCAAAGAAAAAACTTACCTTCAGAATTAACAAGGAAGAGGTGATCCGCAACAAGGTGGTAAGACCTGAAGACTACGACAAGATCGTGGACACCATGTACATTGACCTCAGCAACCGGGATTACCTGGCCAAAGACGAATACATGATCCTTGATTTACTTGCCCATAACCATTGGGAAAGACCCATTTATTTCGCCATCACCATTGGCCCTGAAAAATTCCTCAACCTGTCGGATTACTTTCAGCTGGAAGGATTTGCCTATCGCCTGGTACCCATTCGTACCGGCACCTCCGGAGAGGAAAGGATCAATTTCGGCCGGGTAGCCAGTGATCTCATGTACAAAAATCTTTTCGACAATTTCAAATGGGGTAATATGAACAATCCCAAAGTGTACATTGATGAAAACAATACCCGGATGATGACCAACATCCGCAACAATTTCAACCGGCTGGCTTCCACGCTGGTGGAGGAGGGAAAGAAGGAGCAGGCGGTCAAGGTGCTGGAGAAGAGTTTCGACCTCGTACCTCCCCGTGTGGTGGATTATGAATATTTCTCCCTGGAAATGCTGAATACCTTCTATAAAACCGGAGAAAAGGCTAAGGCCTCGCAAGTAGCCGAAGGGGCATACAAAAACCTGAATGATCTGCTGGCCTATCTGCTTTCCCTGCCACCCGAATATCGTACTTCTGGAGATGTCAGCGATGAGATCCAACGATCCATGTTTTACCTCCAGAGACTGGGAAGCATTTGTAACAGTAATGGTGATACTGCCCTGGGATCCAAGACAGATAAAACTTTTCAGGAATACCTGAAGCGGTTTCAATAAAACAACCCGTTATGAATGTTCTTATAATCGGCTCCGGGGCAAGGGAACATGCCATGGGTTGGAAAATCAGTCAAAGCCCTGCTTTGGGCAAACTTTATTTTGCGCCCGGGAATCCGGGAACAGCCAATCTGGGAGTCAATCTTTCATTGAGCGCAGGTGATTTCCCGGGAATTGGTGAGGCAGCGCTTGAACACGGTATCGGATTGCTGTTGGTCGGGCCGGAAGGGCCACTGGTAGAGGGAATTGCCGATTATTTTTCCAGGGAGGAGAAACTGAAACACATCAGGGTGATCGGCCCCAAAAAGAGTGGTGCCCGGTTGGAAGGGAGCAAGGATTTTGCAAAAGAGTTCCTTACCCGACACCACATACCTACTGCCCGTTATGCATCATTTCATAAAGAAGAAACTGAAGCCGGATGCCGCTACCTGGAAACCCTCCGGCCTCCTTATGTGCTGAAGGCAGATGGGCTGGCCGCCGGGAAAGGAGTTGTAATTCTGGAAAGCCTTGATGAAGCGAAAGCAGCACTCCGGGAAATGACCGCCGGGAAATTCGGGAAAGCAGGTGATGTGGTGGTTATCGAAGAGTTCCTGAAGGGGATAGAACTAAGCGTTTTTGTGGTCACAGACGGGAAAGAGTACGTTATTCTTCCTGAAGCTAAAGACTACAAAAGAATAGGTCACAACGACACCGGACTGAATACCGGAGGCATGGGGGCCGTTTCACCGGTACCTTTCGCTGATGCCGGATTCATGCAGAAAGTGGAGCAAAGAATCATTCAGCCTACTATCCGGGGGATTCAGGAGGATCAACTTGATTATACCGGTTTTATTTTCTTTGGACTGATCAATTGCGGAGGAGACCCTAAGGTCATCGAATACAACGTCAGAATGGGCGATCCTGAGACGGAAGCCGTCATGCTCCGCATTGAATCTGATTTCCTGGAGCTGATGAATGCAGCTGCCACCGGGAAACTGGCTTCTTATCAACTGCGTACAGCCCCTTTGGTGGCAACAACAGTGATGGCGGTTTCTCAGGGTTATCCCGGGGATTTCGAAAAAGGGAAAGTCATTTCCGGGTACGACAAGATGGATGGCGCCTGCCTTTTCCATGCCGGAACCAGGATGGAATCCGGACAACTGACGACCTCCGGCGGCAGGGTATTGGCGGTCAGTGCTACAGGTCAGAGCAGGGACGAAGCTTTAGCCATTTGTTACCAAAACCTGAATCTCATCAGTTACGAGGGTAAATACTTCCGCAAAGACATCGGATTTGACCTTTAATCTATGCTTTTACGATTGATCAAATCAAACCGTAATGCAGGATATCTTCTTTTCCCGCTTATTCTGGCCGGCATTTTTCTTCTTCAGTTGAAAATTCCCGGAGCGTTGCCGGAATATCTGTTTGGCAATACAAGGCTTCTTCCCGGTTTACCGGAATACTTCCTTCAGGAATATCCGGTACTTAAAGTGGTCGTCGCCACGCTTGTCCTTTTTGCATTGTCCATTTTACTATACCGGATCAACAGGGAGTTTATATTCCTGAATTCATGGTCCATGTTGCCGGTTTTTCTCTTCCTTTTTCTGGTGCTTGGGCTCCCGGTGTATGGGCGGCTGCATCCCGTCTGGTTTGCCGGATTGTTCTTCCTTCCGGCCATCAGCAGGTTATTTCAGGCTTTTGATGTAAGGAAACCCTACCAAAACGTATTTGAATCGGGATTCCTGCTCGGAATAGGATCGCTCTTCTATTTTCACCTGCTCTTTTTATTACCTGCATTTATCATCGGAGGAAAAATGATCGCCAGGGATACCCGTTGGAGAGAACCCTTCCTGGTCTTCTTTGGGGCTGCGATCCCCTGGTTACTGGTTTTTTCAGCCCATTTTTTGTTAGACCTGATGCCAGACCTCCTGCAATGGATCAGGAACAGTATCCTGCAATCCAATGAAGAATTTCTGAAAAATCTTCCGTTGCTTGTTTTTGTTGGCTATGCCGGCCTGCTGATTTTTATTGGCAGTATTACCATTATGAAACAATATTCCGAAAAGAAAGTAAGGTTCAGGAAGTTTTTTACATTTTTGTTTTATACCTTCCTGATGTCAATTCTTACTTTTGTGCTGATCCCCGGGTGCAATTCAGAAATGCTCGTCATCACGGCAGTTCCGGTTTCTTTCCTTCTGTCCAATTTTTTCGATACAGTAAAGAAAACCCTCTATAAAGAAATTGCTTTTTCCCTGATTGTAATACTGAGTTTTGTTCTTCTGTCCATTCAAATGAAGTTATGGCCCGGATTTTAATGTTGGAAACTTCTACAGAAGTGTGTTCTGTGGCTTTATCTGAAAACGGGAAGATTGTAACTTTCCGGGAAGAAACGGAAGGCTACCGTCATTCTGAAAAGCTGACCCTTTTTGTCGGGGAAGCGCTGGATGAGGCGGGATGGACAACCAGTATGCTGGATGCAGTGTGTGTCAGCAGGGGGCCTGGTTCCTATACCGGATTAAGAATCGGTGTGTCTGTCGCGAAAGGTTTGTGCTTCGGATCCGGGGTTCCGTTGATTTCTGTAAGCACCCTGCAGGCCATGGCCGATCATGTCGCCCAACATTTTCAGGACCTTAACGGGGAAGAATCGCCCGATGCCCTCCTCTGCCCGATGCTCGATGCCCGGAGGATGGAGGTTTATACAGCACTGTTTAACCGTAACGGGTCGCCTTTGTCAGAGGTAAAAGCCGTTGTGGTGGATGAAAACTCCTACAAGGATGAACTGAAAGACCGGAAAATTGTTTTTTTTGGTAATGGGGCTTTCAAATGCCGGTCTGTCATTCAGCATCCCAATGCTCTTTTTCCCGGGCATATTTATGCTTCGGCACGGTTTATGTCAAAGCTTGCCCATGACTATTTTGATAACCGGCAATTTGAAAATGTCGCCTATTTTGAGCCTTTTTACCTGAAGGATTTTGTGGCGACCGTGCCTAAAAACAAGATTTTCTGAAATGATGAAATTATTGACATACACTTTTGCTTTCCTTGTCCTTGCCCTGACAATGGGGATTTCCTTTTCAACTCAAGGTAAAACCAGGGAACGGCTCGAATTTGATCTCAAACTGGGTTTTGTGAAAGGAGGAGAAGCGGTAATGATCATCAAGGATACCGCTTACAACGGAAATCCGGCAAAATTGTACCACCTGAAGGGACGAACAACCGGTGTTACCGATAAGGTCTTCAACGTGAACAATGAGTATGAAAGCATCATTGATGCGAAGACTTACCTTCCATACAAGTCTATCAGAAATGCGAAGGAAAGGAAATACCGTTACTACAATGAGGTCTTTTTTTACCATGACATTGATTCTGCCTATAGTCAAAAATCAGGTTGGATTAAAACACCTCATAACCTGACAGATTTTCTTACTGTCTTCTTTTATTTTGTGAATACCTATCCGATGGATAAGATAGGTGACAAAAACACAGAGTTGTACACCCTGCATGGCCATGAGGTCAGCCTTATCAAAGTCAGGCTGACCGGTACCGAGCAGGTGGAAACCAAAATGGGGATGGTGGATTGTTATGTGGTATCGCCCATCATGGAGAAGGGAAAAGTACTGAAAAGAGCAGATGGGGTCAGGTTTTACATTTCGAGGGAAGGTAAATTTCCGGTACAGCTTGATTTTGAGACCAAGGTCGGAACGCTCAGGGCTGTGTTGCAGAGTTATAAAATCAATGGCCGGGAACAGATAAAGAATTGATATTTGCCGGAAATATCTATTTTTGCGCCAAAATTCAGAAAACTTAGTAAGATGGCAACAACAGCAGATTTAAGAAATGGTCTTTGCATGGAGTGGAACGATCAACTTTGGACCGTCGTCCAGTTCCTGCATGTAAAACCGGGTAAGGGTCCGGCTTTCGTAAGAACGAAGCTGAAAAATCTGAAAACAGGCCGCGTGGTGGAGAATACCTTTTCTTCCGGGGTAAAGATTGATGTGGTGAGAATCGAAAGAAGGCCGTATCAGTATTTATATAAGGATGATATGGGTTGTAATTTCATGCACATGGAAACCTTTGAACAAATTTCCCTGCTCCCCGATTTGATTGAGAACAATGATCTGATGAAAGAAGGACAGGTTATAGAGGTTCAGTTTCATGCAGATACGGAAACCCCGCTGACCGCTGAACTTCCTCCGTTTGTGGAGCTTACCATTGTTTCCACGGTGCCCGGGGATAAAGGGAATACAGCCAATTCAACCGCATTAAAACCAGCGACTGTGGAAACCGGTGCTGAGATTATGGTTCCGTTGTTTATCAATGAAGGTGAAAAGGTGAAGGTAGATACCCGCGACAGGACTTACAGCGAAAGGGTCAGGCAGTAGTTATACCTCCCCATTGATTTTTTCCGCCTTTTTCCGGGAAAAGAGGTCTATGGACACGATCATGGCGGTAAATGCCCAGAAGGGGACTGATGCTTTATCAGTGTCCAAAAAATTATTCATAAATCCGTGACTGTAGTAAGTAATTAAACCCAGGAACGCTCCGGCAAGGAGCGCTTTCTTTTTGGGATCGCGGAGCCGCAGGTAGGTATTAAAGGCGGTATTCATCACGGTGATGATCAGGATCAGAAAGGTGAGCATACCCAACAAACCGCTTTCCGAAAGTGGACCAAGGTATTCACTGTGAGCATTACCCAGATCTCCGGCATTGGTACTGATGATGGTGCGTTCCCTGGTCAGCTGGAAGGGCGCATACTGAAACATATAGGTGCCGGGACCATAGCCAAATACCGGTTTTTCCCTGAACATGCGAAGGGCACAGCTCCAGCGGTTGATTCTTTCCAGGTTGGAGGCATCAGACGAAATATTGGAGATAGATGAAAAGTGCTCCATTAAATTGGAAGAAGATTCTTCAGAATTCCGTTCCAGGTACATAACCAGTTGTTTCTGAAATACAAAAACAATCGCAATTACCGATACAAGGGTAATGGCCAGTGCCCGGAAACTGATCCTCAGTTTTAAAACGCCCCAGGCTGCAATGGCAACGATCAGGCTTATCCAGGCAGCACGGGCATAAGAGAGAAAAAAGGCAAGAATAAGTACCAGCAGAAATCCGCGGGCGATCCATTTTATCAGCGGTTTATGTACTCCGGAAAAGGAGAAAACAGTAAGGAAAGGAATGAACATGGCTGTGACGGCACCGTAGGAAGTGTGGTCGTTGTAAAACGGGTTCATCACAAAGTGGGCAGCCTGTTTGTCAAACAAACCATACCCCAGATGCCTGTAAGTGGTGAAGCCAATGACTACAAGCAGAGAACCGGTGTATAACCATACCATTCTGGAAATGTTCCCCGGGGTCTCAAACAGTTTGATCCCCAAAAGGTAAAAACCGGTAATGAACCAGATTTTTACCAGCAGAAACTTAAAGGAGACCATTGGCATGGTACTGGTAACACTGGTGATCAGCATCCACAGCAGGTAAATCCCAATGGCAATGCTCACCGGATGCCTGATCAAATCCCGCTCAGGTCGGTACCCCGAAGCTGTTTTCAGGACAAACAGCAGTAAAACCCCAATCAGAAGAGGTTCTGTGGGAAGATAAAGATCTACCGGCAGCCCCGGAAAAAACCAGGTCAGCGGAAGCGACAGGGGAGTAAATAAGACAACGAGCCAGAGAATTTTGTCAAAGGAATAGATGGCCAGCAACAGAATGGCCAGGATAAAAGGTAAGGCGGTTAGCAGGTAAGCTTCCTTTTTCCCAAAGAAATAAACCACCAGCAGAATGAAAGCCAGTGAAATCCCATAAAAAAGGAGATATTGAAGCGACCAACTTTTACCGATCCTGATCACTTTTTACGGTAATAATCGAGGATAATAAAAAGAAGAAAGGATAAAAACAAGGATGAAACGAGGGTCATGGCTACCAGCATCCACCGCACAGGATAAGCTTTTTTATCAGCAGGTACCGGTTTTTCCACCACATGGCAATAGGTGATCTGTTTTTTAGCCTCGGACAAGTTCGTGTCGTAAATAACTATGAGAGAATCAATTATTTGAGTTGTTTTCCTGAATCTGTTTTCCAAAACAAAGGTTTCTCCGCCTTTAGTCGACAAATTACCATACAGTTTCTTTATTTCCCTTCCTCCGGGAGAATTTTCCCTGCCGGCAGAAAGGGCTTCCATGTAACCTCTTGTTATTTCCCGGACCTGCGTATTGAAATCCAGAATCTGATATTGTTCCCGCTCCTGGTTGATCAGTTGAAGCAAGGAATCCTGTTCTCTTTTCTTTTGCCTGATATTGTCGGACACGATCTTCACAACTTCCCAGTTTTTGGCGGAGTGCATTTCCCTGACTTTCAGGTTGTAAAAATGAATGATTGAGTCAACCATCTGACAGGCCCTTACCGGATCTTTGTCCAGGACACTCAGTTCAACCGTTTCAAATTCCGTTTTTTTGGCAGATACATTTGAGTTGTATTCTGAAAGCATGTTGGTCAGGTACTGTGGATCATCTTTGGGAATGTCATACACTTCATTCAGATGAAATACATCAATCATCTGCTGTTTGATGTCGTTTGAGCTGATGATCTCCAGGAGTTGTTCCGTTTCAGATTCTGTACTCATTACCGCCAGGTTGATTGGATAAAGCCTGGCTGATGATTTGAATTTCGGCGTAATAAACCTGGGGGAGGAGAAAACCGCCGATAGCAAAACTGCCACAACACCGATCACCACAAAGTGCAGGAATCTCTTTCTGATCAGCAATAATAATTTCTGATTGTCAAAAAAATCATTCATAAATGGTTTGAATTGGATCGTTGTTTAAGGAACGACCATTAACGATTTTTAGTATGAATTGAGTGCAATTATAAAAACTCAGCCGGCAATAATCAGGAAGTAATTCTTCTTTCCTTTTTGTGCCAGGAGGTATTTCCCGCCGATCAGCATGTCAGGCGAAACAACCATTTCAGCGCTGGTGACTTTTTCTTTGTTCAGGCTTAGCCCATTGGCCTGAATAGTCCTTCTGAGTTCCCCTTTTGAAGGGAAAACACCGGTTTTTTCAGCAAGCAGTCCGGTAATGTCAATGCCGGAATGCAGATCGGAAAGAGCAATGTTATATTGAGGTACTCCGTCAAAAACCGCCAGAAATGTCTTTTCATTCAGTTTTTTCAACTGGTCGGCAGTGCCCTGCCCAAAGAGAATTCCGGAGGCTTCCACAGCCAGTTCATATTCTTCGCGGGAATGGACCATTGATGTAATTTCTTCAGAAAGCCTTTTCTGAAGCTGACGGAGATGTGGAGCTTCCTTATGCTGTACAATTATTTCTTCTGTTTCTTCTCTGGACAGGAAGGTAAAGACCTTGATGTATTTCTCGGCATCTTCATCAGAGGTATTCAGCCAGAACTGGTAGAACTCGTATGGCGACGTCCTTTCCGGGTCAAGCCATACATTGCCATGTTCCGTTTTTCCGAACTTTCCGCCATCGGCTTTGGTGATCAGCGGAATGGTGAGCGCCCAGGCTTCCCCTCCTGACTTGCGGCGTATCAGTTCCGTACCGGTGGTAATGTTGCCCCACTGGTCTGATCCACCCATTTGCAATTTGCAGTTCAGGTTTTCATAGAGCCATAAAAAATCATAACCCTGCACCAACTGGTAAGTAAATTCAGTAAAGGACATTCCGGTCTTGGATTCGGCGCTCAGTCTTTTCTTTACGGAATCTTTTGACATCATATAGTTGACGGTGATGTGCTTGCCGATGTCGCGGATGAATCCCAGGAAGGTTTGCTCTTTCATCCAGTCGTAATTGTTTACCATCACCGCAGCATTGGGCAGGCCGGAATCAAAATCCAGAAAGCGGGAAAGCTGTTTTTTTATCCCTTCCTGGTTGCGGTGAAGAGTCTCCTCATCCAGCAGGTTTCTTTCCTGGGATTTACCTGAAGGATCTCCGATCATTCCGGTGGCACCACCAATCAAAACGATGGGCTTATGACCTGCAAGCTGAAATCTTTTCAGCAGAACAATCTGTGCAAAACTGCCCACATGGAGTGAATCGGCTGTGGGATCAAAACCAATGTATGCCGGCGTCATTTCCTTCTTTAACTGCTCTTCAGTTCCGGGCATGACATCCTGGATCATTCCCCGCCAGGTCAACTCTTCAATAAAATTCATAGCGAAAAAATTTTGCGCAAAGATAAATAATGTAGAGACTTACCGTGGTGGGTCTCTACATTATTTATCCTCTTTCCAGAAATCGAGAAACGGGAAAATTCCCGGTGCAAAATTTCTGATGGGGGTATATAGTTTGGATTCAGCCTTAGTTTCTACTGAAACAATATGAACATCCTTGTCAATCTTGTCAAAAACCACCAGCAGGACACTCAGGATGAGCGCTCCTTTCACGGCACCGAAAGCCAGTCCGGCCAGCCGGTTCAGAAATCCCAGCCTGATCGCTTTTACCATTTTGTTGACAATCGATCCGATGATATGAACCAAAATAACCACCCCTATGAATGTCACAATAAATGCAACAATGTGAAGATGCCTGAATGTCATATTGAAAGTGGTGGTCAGGAATTCTCCTACCAGATCAGAAAAATGAATGGCAGCCCATATACCAAGCACGAGTGCTACCAATCCTGCAAGTTCTTCCACAAAACCTTTTGAGAATCCGTTAATTGCAGAAACAATCAGGATAATTCCGAGGATAGCATCCAGGTAATTCATAAATCAATGTGGATTTTTATACCGATAAAAGTAGGAAAAAATCCAAATCACGGGGCGTTCCACCAAAATATTCCTAATTTTGGGTTGCAAGAACCGGGGTATATGCCACTGATAAATTCTGTAATTAAATGGCTCAATTTTAAAAGGATATATCAAATTGAGTTGTATAGTAAGTATCCTTTTGATATTCAGAAGGAAGTGCTGTTTAGCCTTCTGGATAAAGCCCGTAATACCGAATACGGGAAATTGTATGGTTTTGATGAGATCTCCACCATCAGTGAGTTTCAGGAAAAACTGCCTTTACAAACCTATGAGGAAATTAAACCATGGGTGGAAAAACTGCGTCAGGGAGAGAAGAACCTGCTGTGGCCGGGAGAAACCAGATGGTTTGCCAAATCTTCCGGAACTACCAGCGACAAGAGCAAGTTTATACCGGTCACCAAAGACTCGCTGGAAGATTGCCATTTCCGCGGAGGGAAAGATGTGATTGCCCTGTATATGAAGAATTATCCCGATTCCAAAATTCTTTTCGGTAAATCACTGACCCTGGGAGGCAGCCACAGCATCAACAATTTCAGCAACAATTCCTATTTCGGCGATTTATCCGCCATACTTATCGAAAACATACCTTTCTGGACCCAGCTGATCCGGATTCCTCCGGCTGAAATTGCCTTGATCGAGGAATTTGAGGAAAAGATTGAAAAGATCATAGAAACATCCCTGAAGGAAAATGTGACCTCACTGGCTGGCGTACCCTCCTGGTACCTGGTGCTGCTGAAGAGAATTCTGGAGAGAACAGGGAAAAGCAATATTCTGGAAGTATGGCCAAACCTGGAACTGTTTATCCATGGGGGAATTAATTTTGACCCCTATCGGTCACAATACCAGCATTTGATACCTTCCTCTTCCATGCATTATGTGGAAACCTATAACGCTTCGGAAGGCTTCTTTGCGATTCAGGATAATCCCAGCCAGAACGATATGCTGCTCATGCTCGATCTTGGCATATTCTATGAGTTCATCCCTATGAAGGAATGGGGATCGGAAAATCCGCGAGTCCTGACCCTGCAGGAGGTAAAACCAGAGGAAAATTATGCCCTGGTGATATCCACCAACGGTGGATTGTGGCGCTACATCATCGGAGATACAGTGAAATTTACTTCCATATCTCCCTATAAAATCAAAATTACTGGAAGAACAAAGCATTTTATCAATGCTTTTGGTGAGGAGCTCATCGTTGACAATGCCGAACAAGCCCTTAAAGTGGCCTGTCAAAGAACCGGCGCTGTCATTCATGAATATACTGCCGGTCCGGTCTTCATGGGTGAAAATCAGAAAGGGGCTCACCAATGGCTGATAGAATTTGAAGAAAAGCCCGACAGCATGGAACATTTTGTATCTATGCTGGACAATACCCTCAAAACCCTGAACTCGGATTATGAGGCCAAACGACATAAAAACCTGACCCTGGAACTGCCCCACGTTCTGGCAGTCCCTCCCGGCACCTTTTACAACTGGATGAAGCAGAAAGGGAAAGTCGGAGGGCAGAATAAAATCCCGAGACTGGCCAATGACCGGCTTTACCTTGATCAATTGCTTGAATTAATAAACACATAGCATACTTTTATACTTTAACCTTTATACTTTAACCTTTAAAAAAAACAAACCATGCATATCGCTGTAGCTGGAAATATTGGTGCAGGTAAAACTACGCTGACGGAATTGCTTTCCAAACATTACGGATGGATTCCCAATTTTGAAGATGTCGATGATAATCCCTACCTGAATGATTTTTACAACGACATGCAGCGGTGGTCGTTCAACCTCCAGATCTATTTCCTGAATTCCCGTTTTAACCAAATCCTGGAAATCCGGAAATCCGGAAAAACAGTTATTCAGGACAGGACTATTTACGAAGATGCAGAGATCTTTGCACCCAACCTGCATGCCATGGGATTAATGTCGACCAGGGATTTCAACAACTACAAAACCTTGTTTGATCTGATGACCAGCCTGATACAGCCTCCTGACCTGCTCATTTACCTCAAAGCTTCCATACCTACCCTGGTCAACCAAATCCAGAAAAGAGGCAGGGAGTTTGAAAATTCCATCCGGCTGGATTACCTGAAACAGTTAAACGACCGGTATGAAGCCTGGATCCGGGGATATAAACCAGGCAAACTGCTGATTGTCAGCGTAGATGAACTCGATTTCGCTTCCAATAAGGAAGACCTGAGCTTTGTCATTGACAAGGTCGATGCTTTGATTCATGGACTTTTTTAAAATCTTAAGGCTTAAGTGTATTAATTTTGTTATCCCATCTGGTATCGTTGGATATCGGATATTCATTATTGGGTATTGGATATTTTTTTCTCATTTCTTATTCCTTGTTTTCCATTTCGCTGATCTTTCCATGAATTTATCTAAATATTACGAATAAATAATCTGCCAAATACTTGAACAAAACACCCAACGGGGCGTTTAAATGTCTGAAATTTTAGGTTAATGAATCAACATTATATAAAAAAACTATACAAATGAAAACAAAATACCTTCTACTACTGTTTTTTGTATTCCTTGCCGGGATAGTGGCCGGACAAACGGGGATCATCAAAGGACGGATTTATAACAGTGCCAACAATGAGCCGATCCCCTTTGCCAGTATCATTATTTCAGGCACGACTGTCGGATCAACAAGCGATCTGGATGGGAATTTCATTTTTACGGGGATAAAGCCTGGTTACTACAAACTGACGGTTTCATCCGTAGGGTTTGAAATGGTTATGTCGGATGAATTCCAGGTGACCAATGCAAAAACCACTTTCACCGATATAGCGATGAAAGAGAAAACTTTCAAGCTGGAAGATGTGGTGGTCAGACCCAACTCGTTCAGGAAAGTGGAAGAAAGCCCTGTAGCGCTTAAATCGATTGGCATAAAGGAAATTGAAAAAAGTCCGGGTGCCAACCGCGATATTTCCAAAGTTATCCAGGTGCTTCCGGGGGTGGCATCCGGACTTTCGTACCGGAATGATTTGATCGTCAGGGGTGGAGGACCTTCTGAGAACCGTTTTCTGTTGGATGGCATTGAGATCCCCAACCTGAATCACTTCGGGACACAGGGGGCCAGCGGGGGATCGGTCGGGATCATCAACAGTGACTTCCTCCGGGAGGTGGACTTCTTCACCGGCGCTTTTCCTGCCAACCGCGGTAACGTCATGAGTTCTGTGCTCGATATGAAACTGATCGATGGGAATCCCGATAAAATGGTATACCGTACCACCCTCGGGGCCAGCGAGATTGCAGCCAGCGCTTCCGGCCCGGTCGGGGAAAAAACCACCATGCTCTTTTCTGCCCGCCGTTCTTACCTCCAGTTTCTTTTTCAGGCGCTGAAACTTCCCTTTCTCCCAACATTCAATGATTACACCCTGAAGATCAAAACGAAATTCGACCAGAAAAACGAATTGACATTTCTCTCGATCGGATCTCTCGATAAAAGTGTACTGAACACCGGGATTGATAACCCAACCGAAGAACAGCAATATATTCTGAATTACCTCCCCTCTTACGACCAGTGGACCTATGCCATCGGGGCCGTTTACCGGCATTACCGCGACAATTCGTTTGACACCTGGGTGCTGAGCCGAAACATGCTCAACAACGAATCCAACAAATTTGAAAACAACATTGAAAACGGTGTTCCGGTGCTTCGCTACGGCTCACAGGAAATAGAAAACAAACTGAGGTATGAAAACACTTACCGGGTGAATGATTACAAGATCATCAGCGGGGTGGGTGCGGAATATGTAA
Organism: Prolixibacteraceae bacterium; assembly: GCA_027451165.1. Taxonomy (GTDB): domain Bacteria; phylum Bacteroidota; class Bacteroidia; order Bacteroidales; family Prolixibacteraceae; genus UBA1413. The sequence goes on from DAIDJX010000040.1 coordinate 14,512, forward strand.
AATATACCAACGAGACTTTCAAAAAGGTCTTTATCCCAGCCGGACCTGATACCATTACCTCCCTCAGTTACAACTCATCCCTGCTTTTCTGGCGCTACAATGCCTTTCTGCAGGCGAGCCGTTCCTTTATGGACAACCGGCTCACCCTTTCCGCAGGGTTCAGGCTTGATGGCAACAGCTATTCTTCTGAAATGGCCAATCCCTTCAGCCAGTTTTCACCGAGGGCTTCCGTGTCATGGGGGCTTACCGATAAAGTTTTTCTGAACGGTAATCTGGGCCGTTTTTACCAGTTGCCTTCCTATACCACCCTGGGCTACAGGGATTTGTCGGGAAAGCTGGTCAATAAGGAGAATGGAATCCGCTACATTCAGTCGGATCACCTGGTGGCCGGTGTTGAATACCGCAAATCTGATAACGCCCGCATTTCATTGGAAGGCTTCTTCAAATGGTATAACGACTATCCCTTCTCTGTGAATGATTCGGTGTCGCTGGCCAGTAAAGGGGCGGATTATGGTGTGTATGGTGATGAACCGGTGGTTTCCGTTTCCTCCGGAAGATCATACGGGCTGGAATTGTATTACCGCGACCGGATAAAGGATTTCCTGAATGTGATCCTTTCCTACACGTTTGTCAGGTCTGAATTTGAGGACAAAACCGGGAAACTGATCCCTTCGGCCTGGGACAACCGGCATATCCTGAACCTGACTGCGGCTGCTGAGTTCGGAAAGAACTGGAATGTCGGGGCAAAATGGAGATTTGTGGGAGGAGCACCTTTTACGCCGTACGATGAACTGCGGTCTTCACTGAAAACAGCCTGGGATGCGCGCGGTCAGGGTTATCCTGATTTCAACCGCTTTAATTCGGAAAGGCTCAGCAATTTTCAGCAGCTGGATATCCGGGTGGACAGGGAGTTCTTCTTTAAAAAATGGTCGCTGAACGTCTATTTTGATGTTCAGAATGCATACAACTTTAAAGCAAAAGATCCGGATGTACTGGTGCTCCAGCGGGATGCCAACGGTCAACCCCTGACTGACCCCAGCGATCCGGCGAGGTATAAGCTGAAATATCTTCCTTCCGAATCAGGGACGGTATTACCTACCCTTGGGATAATCATTGAATTTTAACGGATTTGAAATTAGCAGTCAGAATATCGTAACAATAAAGACATGAAAAAGAGTAACATATACACCGTCATCATCACAGGATTGGTTCTCATGACCCTCCTGTCGGTACACTCCTGCCGCACTTCATCTTCCGGAAAGGGAAATTCTGAAGGTCAGGTGGAGGAAATTACCCTGAATACAAATGGCCAGGGTCCGGCCATTCAGGTAAGTTTTACGAAGGGAAAAGGGTTCAACAACCCGACTTTTGTGATCTGGATGGAAGACACCACAGGCCGCTTCCTGCAGACTTTGTATGTGACGCGCTCCTTCGGAAGCGGAACATTTACCTATGGCGATGCTTCCGGGGGGGAATGGAAACCCGGTCAGGTTAAAAGGCCTGCAGCTTTGCCTTACTGGTCGCACAAAGCCGGGGCAGCGCTGGGGATAACCACTTACATTCCGGATGCTGGCCGCCCGATGCCTGATGCCCTGTCATCGGCAACTCCCAAAGGTAATTTTCGGTTGAAAACCAAAGGAGAAAAGGAGTTTAAAGGAGTTGTGAAGATCATGCTGGAAATCAACCAGACCTGGGATTGGAACCCGTTCTGGACCAACAACAAATTTCCTGACGACAGGGAATACAAGACATCCTGTCAGCCTGCTGTTGTCTATTCAGCGACTGTGGACCTTTCTCAAAAAGAGACCATTGTTGAACTGATGCCTGTTGGCAGGAGCAGCCACAACGGCACTGATGGCAAGCTGTACACCGATCTGG
>DAIDJX010000041.1 GCA_027451165.1 Prolixibacteraceae bacterium
ACTTCCTTCAGGAATCCGGAAACTTGAGAAATTCTTTAAAGTTTAATAATAGGGAAACCTTACCGTGAATTACAAAATTGTACTGAGATTCATTGGCAAATTGTTAGCGATTGAAGCCGCGGCATTGTTTGTCTCGATGTTGGTTGCCCTTATTTCCGGGGAGTATGAACTCCGTCCTTATATTTTCACCATTCTTGCCTGCTTATTTACAGGATCATTGGCGATGCTTTTCAGCCGGGAAGCGGATCCCGCATTTTCAAAACGGGAAGGTTTTCTTATTGTTACCCTTTCATGGGCTCTTTTTTCCCTATTCGGATCTCTTCCCTACGTAATTAGTAACACCATTCCCAATTTTGCTGATGCCTACTTTGAAACCATGTCCGGTTTTACCACAACTGGCGCCAGTGTAGTGGATAACATTGAATCCTTTCCCAGAGGTATTCTTTTCTGGCGAGCCATGACGCACTGGCTGGGTGGAATGGGGATTGTTGTGCTCGCCATTTCCCTTCTGCAAACACAAGGCGGGGGCATGATTCAGCTCTATGATGCAGAAGCTCCCGGAATGAATATCGAAAAGCTGAGCCCCCACATGTATCAGACAGCGAGGATTGTCTGGATCGTTTATTCCGGATTAACCCTTTTGGAGGTTATACTGCTGATGTTTGGCGGCATGTCGCTGTTTGACAGTGTTTGCCATTCTTTCGCCACTATGGCTACAGGGGGGTTTTCCACCAAACAATCCAGCATTGCCTTCTGGCCATCCCCCTATATTCAGTACATCCTGATCATTTTTATGACCATTGCCGGTACCAATTTCACCCTCCTGTATTTTGCCTTTAAGGGAAAATTCCAGAAATTGTACAAAGACGAGGAGTTCAGGTATTATCTTCTTTTTATCCTCGTTTTTACCTTATTGATTTCCGCTGGTTTATACATCACCACAGAAACCGGGCTTGAACCGGCTTTCAGGAATGGACTCTTTACCGTAGTTTCCATTATGACCACTACCGGATTTGTTACTGTCGATTACCTGCAGTGGACACCGGTGTTGTACATGCTGGTCTTTGCCTTGTTCTTCTTCGGAGGATCTACCGGATCAACCGGCGGAAGTGTGAAAATTATGCGTGTGGTGATTTTGCTGAAAAACAGCTATTATGAACTCCGCAGGATCATTCATCCGCACGCGGTCATCCCGGTCAGGTTCAACGGACATGCTGTCCCAAGCAAAAGCATCAGCAATGTACTGGCTTTCTTTATGTTCTATATCCTGATTTTCTTTTTCAGCAGCCTGCTTTTACTTGTATTTATTCCTGATGTGGCTACAGCCATGGGGGCCGTGGCTACTTGTCTGGGTAATATAGGCCCTGGATTTGGAACCGTTGGGCCGGTATTCACTTTCTCCCACCTTCCGGATGTGGCCCTTTGGTTCCTCTCTTTTCTGATGATGCTGGGCAGGTTGGAACTCTTTACAGTCCTGGTGATTTTTTCACCCTTCTTCTGGAAAGATTAAGGTCACCATTGCAGGATACCCTTGCCCTGCCGGAGAATAACCGGCTCCTCCCCGGTGAAATCCACGATCGTTGATGGCACAATTTCGCCGGTTCCCCCATCAATCACCAGATCGGTCACTTCCCTGTACTTTTCATGGATCAGCTCGGGATCAATGGAGTATTCCAGCATCTCATCCTCATCGTGAATGGAGGTGGAAACGATCGGATTACCCAGCTCCCGCACAATTTCGCATATGATGTTGTTATCGGGAACCCTTATCCCTACTGTCTTTTTACGGCCCTTGAAATATTTCGGGACGTTGTTGTTGGCCTCCAGGATAAAGGTGAAAGGGCCGGGTGTATTTCTCCTGATCACTTTAAATACAGGATTGGAGATGGGGCGGGAATAAACCGAAAGGTGACTCAGGTCACTGCAGATAAAGGAAAAGTTGGATTTTTCGACGTCAATGCCTTTTAACCTGGCAACAACTTCTACAGCTCGGGAGTTGGTGATGTCGCAACCCATCCCGTATACGGTATCGGTGGGCTAAATGATGATACCTCCGTTTTTCAGCACATCCGCAATTCTCCTGATATCTTTGGGATTGGGATTCTCATTGTATAACCGGATCAACATGAACTTTTCCTTTTTGCCGGTCAAAAATATAATTTTTAGTTTTATTCCCTGAAAATTTATGCATGCAATGGAAGAACCTGAATTAATTATAACAAGCGATGGTTCCCATTCCCTTTTTATGCGGGAAATGAACGAAAATTATCATTCGGTGAATGGGGCGCTCACCGAATCCAAACATGTTTACCTCGAACAAGGTTACCGGTTTTTGGGGAAGAGAGATAACATAACCGTAGTGGAAATGGGTTTCGGAACCGGCCTGAATTGCCTGCTGACAGCGTTGGACGCCGACATCACACATATTCCGACAAAGTATTATGCCATCGAAAAATATCCCATTTCGAAGAAATTGTTCCAGTCACTCAACTATCCACACCTGCTTGGTGGAAAAAGCGGGGAGATTTTTTCCCGGATTCATGCAACTCCCTGGGAAACAGTTGTGAAAATCTCGCCTTGGTTCAATTTGGTAAAAATGAACAGGGATTTGCTGGCCCATCCTTTGGAAGGGATCAGTGAAATTGACCTGGTCTATTTTGATGCTTTTGGTCCGGATAAACAATCCGGTATCTGGAATACTGATTTGTATGCTGATCTCTTCCAGCGAATGAATCCGGGAGGGATTTTTGTTACCTATAGCGCAAAGGGAAGTGTAAGAAGAGACCTCTCGGGGGCCGGATTTATCATGGAGAGATTGCCTGGAGCAGCGGGTAAAAGAGAAATGTTAAGAGGAAGTAAATCAAAGTAAAAACTATCAAAAATTCAATTATCTTCGCAGTTCCAAATACAAAATGTATAGGATAAATAAGAATTTTTCAGATTATTAATCATTGTAAATCAAATACTTAAAATGAGAATGAAATCCTTTTTTTTATTAGTGGCAGTTGTTGCCGTTGTGGTTGCCGGTTGCCAAAACGGCGGAATCGGGAAGAAAGTCAGTCTGAAAACCAGTATTGATTCAACCAGTTATGCCCTTGGTGTTTTGTTAGCACAACAACACAAAATGGGTTTGGAAAATACCCCTGGTGGAAAAGATCTTGATATTGATATCATGACAAGCGCTTTTCATAGTGTGCTGAAAGGTGATTCAGCCTCGATTTCCTTTGAGAAGGCCAATGAAATAGTATCCGCGTATTTTCAGGGTGCTCAGGGAAAAATTGCCCAGAAAAACCTTGAAGAAGGTAATGCCTTCCTGGAAAAGAATAAGGCCAATGCAGGCGTTAAGGTTACTCCTTCCGGTCTTCAGTATGAAGTGATCAAGGAAGGAACCGGGAAAATGCCCAACGATTCCGATATGGTTAAAGTCCATTATCATGGAACCCTCATTGACGGTAAAGTATTCGACAGTTCCGTTGATCGTGGCGAACCGGCAGAATTCCCTGTTAATGGCGTCATCCCCGGATGGACAGAAGCGCTTCAAATGATGCCGGTAGGTTCCAAATGGAAAATCTATCTTCCTGCCAGCCTGGCTTATGGCGAAAGAGCTCCCCAGGAAATCGGTCCCAATAAAGTGCTGATTTTTGAAGTCGAGTTACTGGAAATCGTAAAGAAATAATTCAATCTTGTCGCGCAAAGACGCAAAAATGCCGGAATTCTGAAGTCCCTTGCATATCAGCGTCTTTGCGCGATCTGTTTTAACCCAATCACATAATTAACATTTATTACTATGAGCCTGACAGTAAAAGGAAAAGTAGTGAAAGTCCTTGAGATGGAATCAGGAGTTTCACGTTCGGGAAATCAATGGAAAAAACAGGAGTTTGTTGTGGAAACCCAGGAACAGTTTCCCAAAAAAATCTGTTTTACCGTGTTCAACGACAAAATCAGCCTTATGGCTGGCTTTACGGGTGGTGAAGAGGTGGAGGTATCCTTTGACATTGAATCCAGAGAGTTTAATGGCAAATGGTACCACAATATCAATGCCTGGAAAATCGATAAATCCGGGCAGAAAGCTGCTCCGGAGATTCCGCCGCCTTTTTCCGCAGCTGATGTTCCACCGGAAGATTTCAGGGAGGATCAGGATGATCTGCCCTTCTGAAAAGTATCAGGACCTTCGGATTTCGGATTTCGGATTTACGATTTCGGATTGAATGACAGGAGTGACCGAAGGTAAATCCGAAATCGTAAATCCGAAATCCGAAATCTTTTGTCTTGATACCTGCTACCTTTTGATCAGTAGTACCACATTCTCTACATGATGGGTATGCGGAAACATATCCACAGGCCTGACTTTTTCCACCCGGTATCCTTCCTGCAATAAACCCAGATCACGGGCCTGGGTGGCCGGATTGCAACTCACATACACGATTTTATCAGGCGCTGCTTCGATAATGGCTTTGATGACATCTTCATGCATCCCTGAACGGGGAGGATCGGTGATGATAACATCCGGTTTCCCATGTTGCTGCATAAAAGGGGCATCCATCACCTTGCGGATATCGCCGGAAAAGAACAGCGCATTGCTTATTTTATTAATCTCCCCGTTGATCCGGGCATCTTCGATGGCTTCCGGAACATACTCAATGCCCACCACTTTTTTGCATGAATGCGCTACAAAAAGCGCTATCGTACCTGTTCCGGTGTACAGGTCATAAACCGTTTCCTTCCCTGATAAACCGGCAAACTCCCTGACCAGACGGTAAAGTTCCGCAGCCTGTTCACTGTTGGTCTGGTAGAAACTTTTTGGACCCACTTTAAAATGTAATCCGTCAAGTTCTTCAATAATATGGTCTTTACCTGAATAAAGAATGATCTCCTGATCAGTGATGGTATCGTTTCCCTTGGTGTTGATGGTATACAGCAGGGAAGAAATTTCAGGAAAGGTCTGATGTAATTCGTGTAATAAAGCTTCCCTTTTTTCCCGCTGATCTTCAAAAAAACTGAGGATCACCATCACTTCACCGGTTGAAGAAGTCCTGATGATCAAGGTTCTCAGAAATCCGGTTTGTGCCCTGAGATCGAAAAAGTCAAGTTTCTCCCGGATGGCATAGTCAAAGATGAAATTCCGGATAAGGTTGGAAGGCTCTGGTTGCAGCCAGCACATGTCAAGTGCAAATACTTTGTCAAACATGCCAGGTATGTGAAATCCCAGTGCATTGCGCTCAAGGCCCTCAGGCTGCGTTAACTCCTCATTGGTGAGCCAGCGGTTGTTGGAAAAGGTAAATTCGAGTTTATTCCGGTACAAGGTGGTACGGGTTGACCCAAGGATAGGCAATATCTCCGGAAGTTCCAGCTTACCAATTCTTGTTAACTGATCTTCCACCTGTTTCTGTTTGTAGTGCAATTGAAGGGGGTAAGGCAGGAATTGCCACTTGCACCCGCCGCATAACCCGAAATGACTGCAAAAAGGTGCAGTCCGGTCGGGGGAATATTCATGGTACCTGACCACCTTCGCCTCTTCATACCTTTTTTTCCTGACTGTTACCTGCAAGTCTACCACATCTCCCGGTATGGCATGGGTCGTGAAAACTACCTTTTCACCAATCCTTGCCAAAGACTTTCCTTCTGCACCTACATCTGTTATAGCCACTTTCTCATAAAAGGGCTTGATCTTTTTCCTGCTCACTTTTTTTTCCGCAAATATACACCCCTAAATGACTTGATCAACCGAAAACTCCACTCGTCATATTGGTACACGTTTTCCCAAATTGGGAGTATGAGGTGAAAAGCCCGGAAATTAACAAGCTGACAGTAAGCTGTTTATTTTTTGGCACAAAATTGGCTGTTGATTCTGTATAAAAGCGCTATTAAGTACTGGGGAAAGCATCTTCTGTATTTTTAATGATTGGTTTTGTGTTTAGGGGTTTGTAAATCATCAATCATCTTCAAAAAGCGTCCATACAGCTTTCCCCTTTTTTTGATATATTCTGTCCCGGAAGATGTTCCGGGACAGTTTTATTTCAAATCCCTGACAATCACGAATCAATTGTCAAAATCAAGTTGAAACCGCTCTTTAAGCAGTGAAAGTTCCGGATTTTTACGCATCATTTCCTCCAGTTTCTCATCGTCGGTATAAATGATCCTTCTGGCAGGTTCCAGGGTAATTTCTGTGGTGAGGTCGATATTCGCATTTCTGAGTTCTTTTCTGAGCCAGGCCACCAACTGGGGTTTATGATTGCGGATCAGTTCTTCCTGTACCCGGTTGTTGATTTTCAGCAAAATCATGCAGTTATCTTCCAGAATGGGTTGTTGGTTCAGGGTGGCTTTCAGGTTGGGACGGTCGTTCTGGGCTTCCAGCAGGAGGGACCATTTTTCGTAGAGCATTTCCTGTGTGAAGCCTTCATTTTCAACACTTTTGTTGAACATTTCAAATTGATCCTGAACCGATACAGCATTGTTGGAGAATTCTTTCCCTGACAACGCAGCTTTGATTGACGGACCACTGATGTCGCGGGTAAGCCGTGCAAAACCCGGTTTGGGTGCCGGCGGATTTTTGATTTCCGGGGTAGCGGGAGCTGAAACATCTTTCGGTTCCCCGCTGAATATTGGTTCCAGCTGATCGGTTATCCCCGGTTCAACTCTTTTTTTTTTAAGGTAATCTGAGCAATTCTGGCCAGGGTGAGCTCCACTGACAGTCTTTTGTTCTGACTGGTCTTGTATTGATAATCACACTCGTTGCTCAACTGCAGCGCTTCGAGCAGGAATTCAGGGGGACAGGCCGATGCCTGTGCTTTGTAACGGTCGCGGATATCACCGCCTACCTCAAGCAATTTTATGGTGACTGGATCACGGGAAACCAGCAAATCCCTGAAATGGGAACCGAGGCCATTGATGAAATGCTGCCCTTCAAACCCTTTTTCCAGAATTTCGTTGAAAATAACCAATACATCGGTGACCTCATTCTTCAAACATCCATCCACAATGCGGAAATAGTAATCATAGTCCAGCACATTGAGGTTGGTAATAACGTCCTGGTATGTAAAGTTCCTGCCCCCGAAACTGACGATCTGGTCAAAAATGGACAGGGCATCACGCATGGCTCCGTCAGCTTTCCGGGCAATGACATTCAATGCGTTCCGGTCGGCAGTAACATTTTCTGACAAGGCAACAAATTCCAGATGGCGAACGATATCTTCAACCTTGATGCGGTTGAAGTCAAAAATCTGGCAGCGGGAGAGGATGGTGGGGATAATCTTATGTTTTTCCGTAGTAGCCAGAATAAAAATGGCGTGCCGCGGCGGTTCTTCCAAAGTTTTCAAAAACGCATTGAAGGCCTGTTGCGACAACATATGCACCTCGTCGATGATGTAAACACTGTAGTTTCCTACCTGTGGGGGTATCCTTACCTTGTCGATCAACAGCCGGATATCATCCACAGAATTGTTGGAAGCAGCATCAAGCTCATGGATATTATAGGAGCGGTTGGCATTGAAGGCAGTGCAGGATTCACAAACGTTGCAGGCTTCATGCTCCGGAGTCAGGTTACTGCAATTGATGGTTTTGGCAAAAATGCGGGCACAGGTGGTCTTTCCGACACCCCGCGGTCCGCAGAAAAGATAGCTATGGGCTAATTGCCTGGTTTTAATGGCATTCTTCAGGGTGGAAGTAATGGCATCCTGGGCAACTACCGTCCGGAAGTTATCAGGCCTGTATTTCCGTGCTGAAACGATAAAGTTCTCCATACAGCGAAAGTCAACTTGAAAGGAACAAAGATAACCAAATCCGGGGATGTTTGGCGCAGGAATTTAAAAACGGGGTCATCTGTAAATCATATTTTCTGGTCAGGAGGATGCTGCCCGCCGGGCAGAAATGCTTGTCCTGACTGCCTTTGTAACAATTATGGCTGCATCAGCAGCATGTTGCATCAATTCAGTGGTTTGCGGCTTATCCATGAACTGCCGGATTTTCCGGCGGATTTCCCTTCTTTTGGACCACTCACTGAAAACTCTTCTCCACATTTCTGCCGGTTCAAGAAGTGCTGCCAGGTACAAATCTTCCGGATTACCAGGATCCTGAAACATCAGATTCTTTAAGTGATCGGTCATACGCCAGGTGGAGTTGGAAGGTAAAAGAAAGGGCTTTTTCCAGGTGAAAAACAGGAATCTCCTGTCTTCCAGCCGGATTTGCCTCTTTTCAGCCAAAGACCGGTACAATTCGGTTTTGATTTTTTTGGGTGACAAGATAAACGGGCTCAGCCAATACCCAATTTTTCTCGGGCGACTACTTTTTTCCATTTTCCCCAGAATATAAGCATACAGCGGATAGCTGCTGGTCATTTTTATCGCTTCCGCCCGTTTTTCCCTGATGGACACATGACCCGTCAGTTCCATTTCCAGAAGTAGTGCACCGGTGAGACAAACTTCCAACGTTTGGGATAAACCGAAGAAAAGCCCTCCCTTTTCAGGCCGGATGGCTAATAAAAGCAGTTTTTCGCTTAAAGTCAGATTATTTTCCATTTTCTGTTCCGTGATTTGCTGTCTATAAGTGACTTAAAACTAATAATAATTACAGGATTGTGGAAAAACCACGCATCTTTCTGTCAAAACTCTGTGGTTCATTTTCTTCTTTGATACAAACCAACTATTTTTGACCAATATTACAGGTTATAATATGGGAAAAGGGTTTGCCAGTGACAACAATGCGGGAATTCATCCCGAAATTCTCAAAGCTATCGCAGATGCCAATGGTGAACATGTCACCGGGTATGGCAATGACGCCTATACTGATAAAGCTGTTGGCCTTTTCAGAGAACATTTTGGCGGCGACACGGAGGTAAGCTTCGTTTTTAACGGAACGGGAGCCAATGTGGTGGGATTATCCGCGCTAACCCGCAGTTACCACGCAGTGATTTGTGCCGAAACTGCCCATATCCAGATGGACGAGTGTGGCGCACCGGAAAAATTTCTGGGATGTAAGTTACTTCCGGTAGCTTCCGGTGATGGTAAATTAACTCCGGAAAGTGTTGCCCGTTATCTCCATGGTTTTGATTTTGAGCATCATGCGCAGCCACGGGTTATTTCCATTTCCCAGGTAACGGAAATGGGCACTGTCTATACGCCTGAAGAAATCAGGTCTCTGGCTGACCTGGCACATCACCACGGCATGTACCTGCACCTCGACGGAGCAAGGATCAGCAATGCTGCTGTTTCCCTTGGACTTCCTTTCCGGGCATTTACCAGGGATTGTGGCGTAGATGTGGTTTCGTTCGGAGGTACCAAAAATGGGATGATGTTGGGAGAAGCTGTGCTGATTTTTGACCCGGCCATGGCCAGGGAGATCAAATATCTACGGAAGCAGAGCATGCAGCTCTTTTCCAAAATGAGGTTTGTCAGCGCTCAGTTTATTGCTTACCTTGAAAAGGAAATCTGGAAAAAGAATGCCGAACACGCCAATAAAATGGCCGTTTTACTGGAACAGGAGATCCGGAAAATCCCGCAAATCAGGATTACCCAGAAAGTGGAAGCCAACGGCGTATTTGCGGTGGTACCCCGGCACATCATCCAACCCCTCCAGGAGAAATTTTTCTTTTACCTCTGGAATGAAGAATTGCCGGAAGTTAGGTGGATGACCTCCTTCGACACCACTGAATCGGAAATCAGGGATTTTGCTGCTTTAATCAGATCCTTACTCTGATGGGACACTTTGGATATTACCCCGATAATCAGGCCATGCACGACAGGGAACTGGACAAGAAAATTCTCCGGCACAGTTTTCTGTTTTCCTTCTTTTTTGTACTCCTCTTCTGGCTGGTGAAAATGGTGGAAGGGTTGTTTGGCCTTGATCTGTACCAATGGGGAATTTTGCCCCGGCACATCAGGGGCTTGTGGGGAATTTTGTTTTCCCCTTTCATTCATGCTGATTTCAATCACCTGGCCTCCAATACCGTACCTTTCTTTGTCCTCACTTTTGCCTTGATCTATTTTTATCGCCGCCTGTCTTATTCCATCTTTTTTCTGATCTATTTTCTTTCCGGCCTGTGTGTGTGGTTGGGAGGCAGGGAATCATGGCATATCGGGGCAAGCGGAATTGTTTATGGGTTGGCCGCCTTTCATTTTGTCAGCGGAATTATCCGGAATGACCTTCGCCTGCTGATTATTTCCGCAGTGGTTGTCTTTTTATACGGGGGAATGATTTGGGGAATACTTCCCCTGAAACCTCAGGTTTCCTGGGAATCCCACCTGTGGGGAGCTGCCTCTGGGGTCATGCTGGCCTATTATTACAGAAGGTTTGCCATTAAAAGACGAAAATTTGAATGGGAGGAGGAACCTGATGAAGAACCTGATGAAGAGGATGAAGTGCCTGAAGAAAAGAACCCTGAGCCTGCGGAAAACAGGGAGAATTTGCCAAAAACCGGGGGAACTGACTGGTGGAATTAAAATAATTGTACTTTTGCGGCAGTTAACGAAAAGGTTCATTATTTATGATAAGCAGACGGACCATCAGGATCAAGGTATTACAGATTCTTTATGCCTACTATTCTTTACCTGATAAAACCTTGAGTAATGCCGAAAAAGAACTTAAGTTTTCACTGAATAAAGCTTTCGATCTCTATCACTACCTGCTGGCTCTTGTTATTGAATTGGCCGATTACGCGCAACACAGGATTGATACCAACAAAGCCAAGCTGGTGCCCCAGTACGAAGACCTGCACCCCAACACCCGTTTTGTGGATAACCGCATCATCCATCTCCTCCGTACCAACCGACGGCTCCAGGCTTACCTTAAACAATCCAAACCATCCTGGGTAAACCATCCCGAACTGATTAAGGATTTATTTGCGTTTCTGTCTGAAACAGATTTCTTTAAAGAATATATGTCGGCCTCTTCCGTCACTTTTGCTGACGACCGTAAGCTGGTGGAAAAAATATTTCAGCAAATCATCCTGATTTCTGAAGACCTTTACCTCATGCTTGAAGAGGAAAGTATTTACTGGAATGATGATTTGGACCTGGTGGTGGCCATGATTCTTAAAACCCTGAAATTTTTCACCAATCAGTCAGATGAATATCAGCCCCTTATGGCCATGTTTAAGGACGCCGATGATGAGCAGTTCTCCAAGGATTTGCTGCGGAAAGCCGTTATCAACCACGATGAACTGCGGCAATTGATTGAAAATTATGCCAGTAACTGGGATTTGGAACGGATTGCCTTCATGGATATTCTGATCATGCAATTGGCACTCACGGAATTTCTCTATTTCCCTTCCATTCCGACCAAGGTCTCCCTGAACGAATACATCGAATTGAGCAAGTATTACAGTACCGATAAAAGCCGTAATTTTGTCAACGGCATTCTCGATAAAGCGCTCAAGGAGATGAAACAGGATGGAAAAGTGAAAAAAACGGGAAGGGGTTTAATCGGAGAGCTTGAATAATATTCTGTAGTTCAAACAATAAAAAAAAAGTAAAAATGGAAAATTTATTTATCGTTGCTCAGGCAGCCGCTCCCGGTGGCACCAGTGCCCTCACCGGCATGCTGATACCTATGCTGGTCATAATTGTAATTTTTTATTTCTTCATGATCCGTCCTCAGGTGAAACGTCAGAAAGAATTGCGCGTTTTCCGCGATCAGCTGGCCAAAGGCGATAAAATTGTCACCACCGGGGGAATTTATGGGAAAGTGGTGGAGATAAAAGAGAACACCGTCATTATGGAAGTCGACAACAACGTCAACCTTAAAGTTGACAAGTCGGCCATCATAAAGGATATAAGTGACGCACAACAGCGTTAAACGAAAGAAAAAGGCTGGTTAAACCGGCTTTTTTTTTATTTTTAGCCTTTGATTTCCGGTTAAACGGAGTGTGTTAAGGCAAGATGGATTATCCCAACGAAAAGGAGACACCCGGGTTGCCCGGATGGATGAAGCCCTGGTCTTTCAGGAACAGGGAAAAAGTAATTACCCTGCTGCTTAGTCTGTTGGTAGCTACTGTATTCTGGTTTATCAATGCGTTGAGTAAAAACTACACCACAGAGCTCAACTTTCCTGTGGAATATGTGGATCTCCCAAAGAATAATTTCATAACCAACAACCCTCCGGAAAAGTTAAACCTGAAAATAAATACACAGGGGTTTACCATCCTCAAGTATAAGCTGATTATGTCTTTTAATCCGCTGATTATTCCTGTTTCAGAAATCTTATCGGGAACTGCTCCTTCTTCCACTGGTTTTTATGTATTGCCTTCGAAAAACATCACAGAGGCGGTGTCCCATCAGTTGAGCATGGATGTTGAACTGAAGGAAATAACGCCGGGGGTTATTTCAATCACTTTTGACAGTATGTCTGTTAAGCAGGTGCCTGTGGGATCAAAACCGGTGTTCAGTTTCAAATCCAGATATGGACTGGCGCAACCTTTAAGGTTTGAGCCTTCATACGTGACCGTCACAGGCCCCCATGAGTTACTGGATAAAATGGATACCCTTTTTACGGTCCCCGGAATATTTAACAATGTTGACGCCTCCTTTCGCCGGAAAATGTCGCTGGTACTGCCAAGGAATCTTTATGTAGAGCCAGGCATTGTCACCATGATTGCAGAAGTGGACGAATTCACGGAAAGAATCATCACCCTGCCCGTGTTGATCAGCGATCAGCCTGACAGTTGCAGAATAAGGCTCTTCCCCAGGGAAGTGGAAGTCAGTTTCAAAATTGCCTTATCCAACTATACCCATATCAAACCGGAGGACTTCAGCATTTATGTTTCCGGGGAAGAGATCAGCAAAAAAGAAAGTCAATTGAAGGTGAAGGTACGTAAAGCTCCATCTGTTGTCAATAATTTGAAAATCAAGCCTGAATATGTGGAATTCCTTATCGAAAGGTACTGATGCTCCGCTCAGGGTTGGACTTACCGGTGGAATTGGCAGTGGAAAAAGTTTAGTATGCCAGATGTTCAGGTTACTGGGAATATCAATTTTCGATGCAGATCAGGAGGCAAAACTAATTCTTTCGGGTGACAACCGGCTAAAAGAACAACTGACTTCCCTTTTTGGATCGGCAGTTTATTCTCCGGAAGGGATTTTAAACCGGCAATATCTGGCTTCACTGCTTTTTACGAATCCAATTGCTTTGCAGCAGGTGAATGCACTGGTGCACCCCCTGGTGAAAGGAGCTTTTGAAGATTGGTACCGCCGGTGCAAAGGGCCTTATGTGTTGCTGGAAGCAGCCATTCTGTTCGAAAGCGGTTTCCACACTTTTATGGATGCTTCCATTCTTGTTACTGCACCTGAATTTTTGCGTATCAATCGGGTGATGAAGCGGGATGGTCTGACGGAAGAGAAGGTATTAAGCAGGATAAACAACCAGTGGAAAGAAGACGAAACCAGAAAACTGGCCGATTATATTATCCGGAATGATGGGACAGAACTGGTCTTTCCGCAGGTGCTGTCAATTGATAACCTATTGAGAAAGAAAGTAATTAAGAATTAAGCGTTATAAAACTGGAGTAATTGTTATGGGAAGTTTTGCCAAGTGGATAGGTGGCGGGCTCGGATGGGCTGTAGGTGGCCCGATAGGGGCTTTGCTGGGTTTTGTGATCGGTAGTGTGGTCGATGGGGCGGGGACTCAGATGAAACAGCTTCCAGGGTACACGCAGCGCACAACAACAGGCGGATATATAACCAGCCTGCTGGTTTTGGTTGCTGCAGTGATGAAAGCCGATGGGAAAGTAATGCGGTCTGAACTCGACTTTGTTAAAGAATTCCTCAAACGGAATTTTGGGGAGCAGGCTGCAGCCGAATCGGTAGTAATGCTGAAAGACCTTCTGGAACAGAACATCCCGCTGGAAGATGTGTGCCGGCAGATTGAAAGCCACATGCATTATTCTGCCCGTTTACAGTTGCTTCATTTCCTGTATGGCATTGCGGGTGCCGATACTTCCATTACTGCAGAAGAAGAAAAAGTGATTGCGTTTATCGGGGTTCATCTCGGCATACAACCCAACGACCTGAACTCCATAAAAGCGATGTTTATCCGGGATACGGGCTATGCATACCAAATTCTGGAAATAGAATCAACAGCGACTGATGAGGAGGTTAAAAAGGCTTACCGGCGTATGGCGATGAAGTACCACCCTGATAAACTGGCGACTATGGGCGAAGAAATTCAAAGAGCTGCCCATGATAAATTCAGTAAGGTGAATGAAGCCTATGAAACAATCAAAAAAGAAAGAAATCTGAATTAAATGCCAAAATCCACCTCTTCGTTGATTTCACCAACTGCCGGGCGGGCGGGCTGATTGGCGTCAATAAATTCCTGAATCTCTTTCAGTGTTTCTGAAAAATGTTCAAAATCTTCCTGGTAAAGGAAAATTTTATGCTTTTCGTATGTGAAGTTCCCGTCGTTTTCCACTCTTTTTTTGCTTTCTGTAATGATCAGGTATAGTTCTTTGTTCCTGGTGCTTTTCACATCAAAGAAGTAAGTTCTTTTACCAGCCCTGATCACTTTTGACAGGACATCCTGATTAAAATTGCTGCCGGAATCCTCGGCACCCTTCCCATGTTTTTCAAAATCTCTCATCTCCACAAATATTACGAATCTCTTTCCAGACAAAGATGTAAAAAAAACCGGAAAAATAATCAGGCGGTTTTATTTTTAGCAGCAGTCAGGGTATTCATCAACAGTGAAACCCGGGTCATGGGGCCTACACCGCCGGGAACCGGGGTGATCCACGAACATAACGGCGCTACTTCATCAAAATTGACATCCCCTTTCAGCCGGAATCCTGATTTGGTTTCAGGGGCCGGAACACGGGTTGTTCCCACATCGATAACTACGGCGCCCTCTTTCACCATACCAGCCTTGACAAAACCGGGAACACCCATCGCGGCGACCAGAATATCCGCATTCGCGCACAATTGCTCCAGGTCTTTCGTCCGGCTATGCGCTACTGTAACCGTGGCATTGATGTTTTTATGCGACATCAGGATGCTTAAAGGACGCCCTACTATATTACTGCGGCCAATGACCACACAGTTTTTCCCGCTGGTAGCTATACCGCAACGCTTCAGCAACTGGACGATCCCGAAAGGAGTGGCCGACACAAAAGAGGGAATGCCAAGCACCATTCTGCCCACATTCACGGGATGAAAACCATCCACATCCTTCGCCGGATCAATGGCTTCAATGACCTTCTGTTCCGGAATATGCTTCGGTAGCGGAAGCTGAACAATAAACCCGTCAATATCCGGATCATTATTCAAGGCTAGTACCTGGTCCAGCAATATTTCTTCCGTCACATCGTCTTCAAAACGAACCAGGGTCGAAGTAAATCCAACTTCCTGGCAATCTTTGATTTTGTGCGCCACATAAGATTCGCTACCGCCATCATGGCCCACCAAAATGGCAGCCAGGTGTGGGATTTTTCCACCTTCAGCCTTGATCCGCTGAACCTCGTCAAAAATCTCTTTTTTGATTTCTGCCGCAATTTGCTTTCCGTCAATCAGTTGCATGATATAATTTGAAAATTTGATGATTTGAAAATTTGAAAATTTCCGATGCTTCATCTACGCTCAGCAACCGGCAACAGAACCAATGACCAATGACCAATGACGCGTAGCCAATGATAAATGACCGATTACTGATTACCGAACACCGATTATCTCCGCCCCTGCTGCATATTCCCCATCATGTGCTGGAGGTTTTTGCCCTGGGCAACCATTTTCATCATTTTGCTGGTTTCCGCAAACTGCTTCAGCAACCTGTTGACTTCCTGGATCTCAGTGCCTGAACCATCTGCAATCCTTTTTCTCCGGCTACCATTGAGTAAGGAAGGGTTCTCCCTTTCTTTTGGTGTCATGGAGTGGATGATGGCTTCAATATGTTTAAAGGAATCGTTGTCAAGATCGATATTTTTCAGCGCTTTTCCCATTCCTGGGATCATGGAAGCCACATCCTTGAGGTTCCCCATTTTCTTGATTTGCTGGATTTGTTTCAGGAAATCATTGAAATTGAACTGGTCTTTGGCTAATTTTTGCTGGATCCGTTTGGCTTCCTCCGCATCGAACTGTTCCTGGGCTTTTTCCACCAGAGAGACAATGTCACCCATCCCCAGAATCCGGTCGGCCATACGATCGGGATGGAAAACCTCAATGGCTTCCATTTTTTCCCCGGTACCGACAAACTTGATGGGTTTGTCGACCACCGACCGGATGGAAAGGGCAGCCCCGCCGCGGGTATCACCGTCGAGTTTGGTGAGGATCACCCCGTCAAAGTCAAGCCGGTCGTTAAATTCTTTGGCCGTATTCACAGCATCCTGTCCGGTCATGGCATCCACCACGAACAGAGTCTCGGTAGGTTTTACGGCTTCTTTCAGCGACGATATCTCATCCAT